>NZ_JAASUA010000005.1:0-214444 GCF_014322845.1 Listeria immobilis
AAGCAGTTACTCTTATCCTTATTCTTCTCTAACAACAGTACTTTACGATCCGAAAACCTTCTTCATACACGCGGCGTTGCTCCGTCAGACTTTCGTCCATTGCGGAAGATTCCCTACTGCTGCCTCCCGTAGGAGTCTGGGCCGTGTCTCAGTCCCAGTGTGGCCGATCACCCTCTCAGGTCGGCTATGCATCGTTGCCTTGGTAGGCCTTTACCCTACCAACTAGCTAATGCACCGCGGGCCCATCTGTAAGCGATAGCCGAAACCATCTTTCAAAGTGATGACATGCGTCACTACTTATCATTCGGTATTAGCCCCGGTTTCCCGGAGTTATCCCCAACTTACAGGCAGGTTGCCCACGTGTTACTCACCCGTCCGCCACTAACTTTGGAAGAGCAAGCTCTTCCTCCGTTCGTTCGACTTGCATGTATTAGGCACGCCGCCAGCGTTCGTCCTGAGCCAGGATCAAACTCTCTTTAAAATATAAATTGAATTTGAATACTTATTCAACACCGTGAATAAGATTCCTTGCGTCAAATTGACTTCGCTAGCAATTAAATTACTAGTTTGTTTTTTTGAAAACAGCTTTCTGTTTTCTGCCCTGCGATTACCAGTGAGACTTTACGTCTCATTGCTTTTCGTCTTCTTCTTTGTTCAGTTTTCAAAGGTCAGTTGCTTTGTTAACGCAACTTTTAAATCTTACCATAAAGATTTATTCACGTCAACAACTAATTTTAAAAATAATTTTCGGAAAAATTATCTTGTATTAATTCAGCTTTATTATTATATAATATCTTGTTGTTAATTACAAGCATTTCATCTTATATTTTCAACTCTTCTTCTAAAGCATGTATAAAATCCTGCATAATTTCTTGTTTTTTCTTTGCTATCTTTTTTGCGGATTGGGTTTTTAAATTATCTTTAATTAGTAATAACTTATCATAAAAGTGTTGCATCGTCGTATCTTTAGGATTATTGGGGTTGGCTATTGCTCGATTGTGCGCCCCTCCATATGTAAATGTCCTAGCGATACCGATTGCTCCAATTGCATCTAGCCGATCTGCATCTTGTACAATTTTTTCTTCTATTGTTTGTGCTTGGATAGGATTATTTCCTTGTTTAAAAGATACGGACTCGATAATTCGAATAATCTGGGTAATTAAATGAGCTGGTATTTTATGTTGTTTCATCCAAATGATTAATGCTTCTTTTGCTTCAGCTTGATTGCTGGTTAGTTTGGCATCTGTGTAGTCGTGAAAAAGTGCTGCTAATTCAATCGTAAATAAATCTCCTCCTTCCATTGATTGGATTTTTTTACTAAGACTATGGACTCGGCTAATGTGTGCCCAGTCATGTCCTGTTGTCTCGTTTTTAAAATGTGTTTGCATCCATTTTTCGGCGGCAATAATAATTTCATCTTTATTCATAGTTTTAGCTCCTTTTTTAATCTTCTTTCATGTACAATAGTAGAAAATGGAAATGGGGTATTCGATGTTTGTGTTTGAACATGTTTTCTTAAAGCGAGACAATAAGACTATCTTGTCGAATATTAATTGGGTGGTGAATGATAAAGAGAATTGGGCAATACTCGGCTTAAATGGCTCTGGTAAAACTACTTTACTAAAATTGTTAAATGGCTATCTTTGGCCTAGTAGCGGGAAATTACAAGTGTTAGGACATGTTTTTGGACAGACTTCTTTACCTGAATTGCGCAAATCTATTGGCTGGGTCAGTAATGCTTTAGATCATCAACTGAAAGAATATGACCTTAGTGAGAAAATTGTTCTAAGTGGCAAATTTGCAAGTATTGGTATATATGTAGCGGTTACTGAGAGAGAAATTGCGGATGCCAAACAACTCCTTACTGATTGCGGGGGTGCAGCACTGATTGGAAAAGCTTACAGTGTTTTATCACAAGGAGAGCGTCAAATAGTCTTAATCGCTCGTGCCCTGATGGCTCGTCCTAAATTGCTTATTCTTGATGAACCTTGTAATGGACTTGATTTATTTGCTAAGGAGGGTTTACTCGAACGTATTAAAAAGATTGCTGAACATCCCGAATCGCCAACAATGCTTTTTGTGACACATCATACTGAAGAAATTTTGCCTTGCTTTGATAATATCATTTTACTACGTGATGGAGAAATAACTCATTGTGGTAAAACAGAAAAACTTTTAACAGAACCGGTTCTTCAATCATTTTATAAAAAGCCAGTTGAGCTTATTCAAATAAAAGATGGCTCCATTGCAGTTTATCCAAAGTAAATGGTATAGTGAAGTGAAGAAAAATGTTTTTATAAGGAGCGAAGTATCTTGTATGAAACAATGATTGCCAAAGCCACTTCCCATGCGTTACTTGGGATAGATAGCCATTTGGTTTATGGTTCATTTACTTATCATATAGAAGGCGAGTCAATGGATTTAGATGGGCTTTGGATTTCAAATGAAGATGCCCTTATTTTTTACTTAGAAAACGATGATGTTTACTTAATGACGAAAATTGCTTATGTAGATATGCATAAATTAGAACATAAAGTAAGTATTATCTCCATGACAAAAAAATTAATTTTACGATTAAAAAATAAAGAAAATTATACGCTTCTTGTTGCACATGGGGAGGCAAAAGGATTTGCTGACTGTGTAAACAAGCGTATACAAAAAGTGAGTCTAGGATAATTCTAGGCTCACTTTCCTTTTTATGCTTTTTCTTCAAACAAACGAGCTACTTCAATTATTACTTCTGTTGCTTTTACCATGCTTTCAAGTGCAACATACTCGAATTTACCGTGGAAGTTTTCTCCCCCGCCAAAAATATTTGGTGTTGGTAGTCCTTTATAAGAAAGTTGTGCACCGTCTGTACCGCCACGGATGGGGCTTATTTTTGGTTCAATATCTAAATTTCGCATTGCCGCACTTACAATATCGACAATTTCTTTTACTGGTTCAATCTTTTCTTTCATATTGTAGTATTGATCTTTTAATGTTAGTTCGACTGTTCCTTCGCCATATTTTTCTTCTAGTTCTTTGGCGATTGTAGCAACATGCGTCTTACGTTCCACAAATTTCAGATGATCAAAATCGCGAATAATATAATAGGCTTTTGCTTCTTCCACGTCACCATTTAAAGAAATCAAGTGATAGAAACCTTCATACCCCTCTGTAAATTCTGGTGCCTCTTGACTTGGGATATGCGATTGAAACTCTATTGCCATTTTTACGGCGTTGACCATTTTATTTTTCGCAGTACCTGGATGAACACTATTTCCTTTAAAAGTGATTTTAGCACCTGCAGCATTAAAACTTTCATACTCTAGTTCGCCAAGTGGACCACCATCCATCGTATACGCATACTTAGCGCCAAATGCTTCTACATCAAAGCGTTCCGGGCCACGTCCAATTTCTTCATCTGGTGTAAATGCAACACGAATTTTACCATGCTTAATTTCTGGATGATTGATTAAATGGTTCATTGCTACCATAATTTCGGTGATACCTGCTTTATCATCTGCTCCTAGTAAAGTTGTACCATCTGTTGTAATAAGCGTTTGTCCTTTATAGTCAACTAGTTCAGGAAATTGTTTTGGAGAAAGCACCACATTTAAGTCTTGATTTAATACAATATCCTTACCGTCATAATTTTCGTGTACTTCGGGACGGACATTTTTACCTGTTAAATCGGTTGCAGTATCTAAATGTGCTAAAAAGCCGATTACAGGAACTTCTTTTGTGGTATTGGAAGGGAGCGTTGCCATTACATAGCCAAATTCATCCACCGTTACATCTTCCATTCCAATTTCTTTTAATTCCGCCACAAGAATGTTTGCTAGTTCCATTTGACCCGGGGTTGTTGGGCAAACAGTGCTATCTTCATTAGATTGTGTATCAACTTTTACATATTTAGTAAAGCGGTTTAATAGTTCTTCTTTCATCTTCGTCACTCCCTTAAATTCATTCTCCTTCATTATAAACTTGATTTTCTAAAAATTCTATTCTGGAATGTTTAATGCTTGTAAAAATATTTGCAAATGGTGGGTCGTTCGCCAATTTCTCGTGGTAGATATTGTTTTTTTATATTCACCAAGAAACACGGCAAGCTTTAATGTATGAATTTGGTCCGCAAAAACATGTATATACAGAACACGACCGATTCCAATCACCTCTGCTTGCTCATTTTTTTGTCTAGGAATATTAATATTTTCTTTGTAAAAAATAGCTATCAAACGCTCATCTTTATCCATTGTTTCTGGTGGAAATGGGTTGTTTTGGATAATCTCCTTATAACTATCTTCTTTATAGACAAAAACATCTAGTGTTAATTGAAAGCTATTTTGAATAGTTTTTGTTATTTCTTCTGCAACACATGCTTCACTTTGTATGTCTGAGCTAAATACGATATTGCCACTTTGAATATACGTTTTCACATTGGTAAATCCTGCATTTTGCATTGCCAATTTCAGTTCATTCATCTTTAATTTATTTTTACCTGCAACATTTACAGCCCTCAGTAATGCGACGTAATTTCCCATGTTATCTCCACCAATCTTTTAAGTTCATTATAGCACGCAAATTACGTTATAATAAGTTCATTAGTGAATGGAGGTTGTGATAATAGATGAAATTAATTTCCTGGAATGTTAACGGTCTTCGGGCTTCGGTAAAAAAAGGCTTCCTAGAATATTTTGAAAGTGTGGATGCAGATATTTTTTGTTTACAAGAAACGAAATTACAAGAAGGACAAATTGATCTAAACTTGACTGCGTATAAAGATTATTGGAATTATGCGGTTAAAAAAGGCTATTCTGGTACAGCCATTTTCACAAAAAAAGAACCTCTATCCGTACAATATGGACTGGGAATAGCGGAACATGATACAGAAGGACGAGTTATTACGCTTGAATTTGAAACATTTTTTATGGTGACGGTTTATACACCTAATTCTCAAGCTGAGTTGAAACGTCTAGATTATCGAATGACTTTTGAAGATGCGATATTGGCCTATGTAAAGCAATTAGATACAACCAAACCAGTGATTCTTTGTGGAGATTTAAATGTGGCGCATAAAGAAATTGATTTAAAAAATCCCAAGACAAATCGCAAAAACGCTGGTTTCTCTGACGAAGAACGCGCAAAATTCACAACTTTTTTAGAAGCTGGTTTTATTGATAGTTTTCGGTATTTTTATCCTAATTTGGAAGAAGCTTATTCTTGGTGGTCCTATCGTATGAATGCCAGAGCTCGTAATACTGGTTGGCGGATTGATTATTTTGTTGTTTCAGAGCGACTCAAAGACAACTTGGTAGATGCGAAAATTCATTCTGATGTGCTTGGTTCTGATCATTGTCCGGTGGAACTAGAAATTAACCTATAAAAAAAGAACCCACGTTTGGGTTCTTTTTTAATTATTTAGCTAATGCTTTTTTTGCTGAGTCAGCTAGTGTGTTAAATGATGCGATATCATTTACTGCTAAGTCTGCTAGCATTTTACGGTTAATGTCAATTCCAGCTAATTTTAAGCCGTGCATTAATTTGCTGTATGAAAGATCTTGCATACGAGCAGCCGCGTTGATACGTGCAATCCATAATCTACGGAAATCACGTTTCTTTTGACGACGATCTCTGTAAGCATATTGATAAGATTTCATTACTGCTTGGTTAGCTACTTTGAATAATAAATGTTTAGAGCCGTAATACCCTTTGGCTAATTTAACTATCTTTTTACGACGTTTGCGTGTTACTGTTCCGCCTTTTACGCGTGGCATATTTGTCTACCTCCTAGAATTTACAAAAATAGTGTTGCTTTTACTTCATTTTAGCGACCATTTGACGAATACGTTTGAAATCGCCAGCTGATACCATTGCTGATTTACGCAATTTACGTTTTTGTTTTTGGGATTTGTTAGCGAACATATGGCTAGTGAAGCCGTGTCTGCGTTTTAATTTTCCAGATCCTGTTCTCTTGAAACGTTTAGCGGAACCGCGGTGGGTTTTCATTTTTGGCATGAATATTTCCTCCTCAAAACTTTACTTTTCATGAAGCGGTGCTAGGACTAGAAACATCGAACGTCCGTCCATTTTTGGTCTTTGCTCAATTGTACAAAGGTCTTCGCACGCTTTCGCAAAACGGTCAAGCACCTTCTGACCGATTTCTTTATGTGTAATTGCACGTCCTTTAAAACGGATAGAGCATTTTACTTTATCGCCTTTTTCTAGGAATTTACGTGCATTACGTAGCTTCGTATCAAAATCGTGTTCGTCAATCGTTGGACTTAAACGAACTTCCTTCATTACGATGACTTTTTGGTTCTTACGGGCTTCTTTATCTTTCTTCTGTTGTTCAAAACGGAATTTACCGTAGTCCATGATACGAGCTACTGGCGGTTTCGCTGTTGGAGCAACAAGCACTAGATCAAGATTAGCCTTTTCAGCAATTTGAAGCGCATCGATTTTACTCTTCACGCCTAATTGTTCACCGTCTTGGTCGATCAATCTTACTTCACGTGCACGAATCCCATCGTTTACCAACATGTCTTTGCTAATGGTGAGCCACCTCCACTTAATTTTGTTACAACAAGATAGAAAATAGCTATTCCAATCTGCGGCCTGCTAACTCGTTCGTTCAGAGGCCATAAAAAAACGGGCTGCTTTTCAGCAATCCCGCACATTCAAAGTCGCGCAAGTAACGCAACGAAAGTTTGAATTTTTTGCCTGAAAACGTCCATGTTAACGAGGCGAGAAGCGGGTTGCTTCTTCTTTCTTGTTTGATAACCTTAATTACTATATCATATCGGGGAATTGGTGTCAACCTGGTATCTTTTAAATTACTATTCTTTTATGTTATTTAGCAGTAATAGTTTTAAATATAAATTCTTAAGTGCAATTAACGAGAACTTGAGGAAAATGATACATTTCTATGTTACTGTATAAAACAGTTATTTTCCAAAAAGCTTTCTGATTGGACATATTGAATGCTAAATTCTTTTATTGCTAGAAAAATATTGTTTCCCGGTTTTTTGCACTATCCCCACATCTAGTGAGAAGTTTTGTTTAGTAAAATAATTTCGAGCAAAACAAAAACCCTTGATTTCTCAAGGGTTTCAGCCGTTAAATGATTAACGAATTTCTTTAATACGAGCCGCTTTACCACGTAGGTTACGTAGGTAGTAAAGTTTCGCACGACGTACTTTACCACGACGGATTACTTCTAATTTTGCGATACGTGGAGTATGTACTGGGAAAGTACGTTCCACACCAACACTGTTAGAAATTTTACGAACAGTGAAAGTTTCGCTGATTCCAGCTCCGCGACGTTTGATTACTACGCCTTCGAATAATTGGATACGTTCGCGAGTACCTTCGACTACTTTCGCATGTACACGTACAGTATCACCCGGACGGAAACTTGGAACATCTGGGTTTAGTTGACTTTTTGTGATTTCATCAATCAATTTGTTCATGTTTTTCTCTCCTTCCAACAAACATTCATTCATATATTAATGAAGCGGAATATCGTTATCAGACTGGTCTCTCCAGTCACCTTATTTAGGTTACCATAAACTAGATTCACTGTAAAGTTTTTTTCTTACATTTTTACTTTCTTTGCGATTTTATTTTAATAATAGATTACATTTTCATAAAAATTTGATTTTTCTAGCTACTTCGCTAAAAAACGGGTATCGTATATAAATACTATCACTTAGTAAATAAGGAATTAGAAAGAAGGGCTTTTAATGAAAGTTACTGCAAAGCATCAATATTGGCAAGTTACGACCTTTCCCGCCCTATTTCCAGTCAATTGTTATTTAGTTTTAGAAAAGGATAGTTTAACACTCATTGACACTGGGGTTTTAGCGCATGCAAAAGGAATTATTGCGCTAATAGAAACATTACATTTGCCATTGACACGAATTCTCTTAACTCATGCACATGGGGATCATATTGGTGGTTTACTCGCTTTAAAAAATGCTTTTCCCGATGCACTTGTGATGTTAGGAAATAGAGAAAATTTACTTGTTGAAAAAAAGGAAGTTTATGCTTTTGAAGCTCAAAGTCCACTCAAAGGTAGCTATCCTGATGAGCTTCCTGTGAAAATCAAACAGACATTAAAAACTGGAGATATGGTCGGTTCGCTCTTGGTTATTGATACACCAGGACATACGCCGGGCTCTATATCATTTTTTGACGAACGTAATGGTCATTTGTTTGCAGGAGATTTATTTCAAACACGTGGTGGTGCAGCTATTTGCGGGGATACTCGATTATTTTTTCCTTTTCCTGCAATGGCAACGTGGGATTTGGCTACAAGTATTGCTTCTGCAAAAGAAATCCAATCAATGGAAGTGACAGAGATTGCTTGTGGTCATGGGGCAGTTAAATCGATAGGTGATTTTGACTTACAAGCAGTTATTGCAAGAGCTCAAAAAAATAGAAAAGACTAGAAAACCAGCAAAATGGCTTTCTAGTCTTTTTTTAGAATCTAGTTATTTTTATATTTACCGCTGTTCCGTAGGCTAATTGATAAACAAGATCATCTACAAAATGTTCCGTGAAAGAGCAATGAATCAGGCCGTTTCCTCCTGCATCTAAGGCTTTCTTTTGTAACTCTTGTAGTAAGTTTTCAAAGCCAACTGTCTCTAAGTATGCTTCAGGATCACTTTTGATTCTTGGACGGACGCTTTTGGCAAAAACAACCGTTAAAATATCGTGATTAACATTTATTGGTCCTGTTGAAACTTGTACGTCTTGCCATTTTTGACCGATTCGTTTTTGATCATTTTCTTCTTGCACATAGGCTTCTCGTTCTTTTTGACGTTCGGATTTTCTGCTTTCTTTTTCATCTGGAGTTCCAAAGATTGCCATTTTACAACACGTCCTTTTTATTTACTTTTTGACCATTCTTTTAGCCAAGACTTTTGCTTGTCTGTTAAGGGGTAATTTTTAAGTAAATCTGGGCGGCGTTCGTAAGTTCTTTTAAGTGATTCTTTGTCGCGCCATTCTTCTATCCATGCATGATTTCCGCTTAGTAAAATATCTGGTACTTTCATTCCTCTGAAATCAGCTGGTCTTGTGTAATGCGGGTGTTCGAGTAATCCTGTCGAAAAAGAATCTGTTACAGCAGAATCTTTATTGCCAAGCACACCTGGAAGTAGTCTAATAACACTGTCCATCACAATCATTGCACCGATTTCGCCGCCAGTTAGAATATAATCTCCAATCGAAACTTCATCCGTTACAAGATGTTCACGAATTCGCTCATCGTATCCTTCGTAATGCCCACAAATAAAAATAAGGTGGTCTTCCTCCGCAAATTCTTCGGCCATCTTTTGATTAAAACATTTGCCAGCTGGATCTAATAAAATGACTCTTGGTTTGGTTTCTGGTTGGTTTTCTTTCACTGCAGCTACGGCATCAAATATTGGCTGTGCTTTAAGTAGCATCCCTGCACCGCCACCATAAGGATAATCATCTACAATATGATGCTTTCCTTCTGCATATTCCCGAAAATCAGTGACTTCAACCGCTACATGCTCATTTTCAATTGCTTTTTTGATAATCGAATTACCTGTTACACCGGAAAACATAGCTGGAAAAATAGATAAAATATCGATTTTCATTAATCTAGCAGCCCTTCCATTACTTCAATCGTAATTTTTTTATCTGAAATATTGATTTCTTTTACTACATCTGCAATGTAAGGAATTAGTTTTTCTTTTTTATCGCTGCCTTTAACGACCCAGACATCATTTGCCCCTGGTGTTAAAATCTCGGTAATTTCACCAAGTTCTTCCCCATCTGTTGTTACGACCGAGCAACCGATAATTTCATGAAAATAAAATTCATTCTCTTCTAGATCGGTTAGTTGTTTTTCGCTAATTTTAAGTGTACCTTCTTTCATTCGCTCCACTTGATGAATTCCTGTAAAGCCTTCGAACATAAGTAAATCAAAGTTCTTATGTTTACGGTGCGAACGAATGATTAATTTCTCAGGTTTTTTGCTATTTTTTTCAAATAAGTAAACAGCATTTCCTACTTGGAAACGTTCGTCAGCAAAATCAGTTGTTGCGATAACGCGGATTTCACCGATTAAGCCATGGGTATTCACAATCTTTCCTACATTGTACATTTTCTCCATAAGTCACCTCTAGCGTATTTCTACTATGATTCCGTTCTTTACAACAATCGTTTTTTCAAAAATAGAGCTGTCCCACTTGTCTCCAACTTGAACGTCAATGATGGTTTCTAACTCTCGTTCGCGAATCTCACTGCCAAGTTCAAGAATTTCTAATTGTTCCATTTGAAACTGGATAAGCTTTTTCTTTTCCCGACGAACCTCTAATTCATGGGCAAAATAATCAGCGACACGTTCTGGTTGAAATTTGCTTTTTCGTTCCATTTTCTTTTGTTCGAAATGGAGCTGATCGCATTCTTGTTCGATTTGTTGTTTTTGTTCTTGATAATATTCGATTAATTCTTGTTTACTTGCTTCCGTTAATACTTGCTTGACAACAACTTTTTGGATGATTTCCACAGGACACCTCCACTAGCAATTATTGTCCTTATTTTACCATAGTTTTTTTGGATTCATCTACTAAAGCTTGAAATAAGCGTTCACTTTCTGGATCGGTTTGATACATTAATTCTGGGTGCCACTGTACGCCTAAATACCAGCTTGCTAAATTATCCCCTTCTACTGCTTCAATCATACCGTCCATTGTCCGTGCTGTTACTTTAAAATTAGGCGCTGTTTTTTTTATAAATTGATGGTGTAGTGAATTAACTAGTTTTTTATTAGGATGATATTTCGCGAGTTCGCTAGTTGGTTCAATGTCAATTGTATGTGAACCTAATTGCTCATCTACTTGTTGTAAATGTTGCAAAGCTTTTGTTTCCACCTGGCTGATATCTTGAATAAGCGTACCACCAAGTGCAACATTCACTAATTGCATTCCACGACAAATAGCAAAAATAGGTTTTTTTGCCGCTAATGCAGCATGTACTAATGCTATCTCATAACTGTCCCGAGGCGGAAAATAAGCGCCAATTTCTTGCGAGGGTTCTTCTAAGTAAAGTTGTGGTGTGATGTCTTGTCCACCTGTAAGCAGTAAGCCATCCACTAGAGAAATTGCTTGTTCGGCAGCTGAGGGATTATCTATTGGCAATGCTACTGGAAACCCACCAACTTTTTGGATAGCATCTACATAGCGTTGTTGTGTATAGGTTACACGGTGGCCGTAAAACACGTCCACTCCTTTTACTAATCTATTTCCGGTAATTCCAATAACTGGCTTCATTACAATTCCTCCATTTCTATTCTATTTTACAACATTTTGTGAGGTAATTGCTTCTCTTAGGATTATGAAAAATGGCGATAAAAAAACCCGCCAATATGACGAGTTTTTGTTATTCGATAATTTCAAGACGAATCTTCTTATCGTTTTTGGAGCCAACTGCATAGACAAGAGTACGAATCGCTTTTGCAATACGACCTTGTTTACCAATCACGCGTCCCATGTCTTCTTTACTGACAGACAATTTGTAGGTTAACGATGTATCCGTCTCTTCTGGCGTGATAACAACGTCTTCCGGGTGGTCAACAAGGGGTTTCACGATTGAGAGAATAAGTTCTTCCATTCGCGCCAAGACCTCCTTATTTACCTAATTTTTGGTTATGGAATTTTTCCATGATACCTTCGCGGCTAAGAAGATTGCGAACTGTATCAGATGGTTTCGCACCATTATGCATCCATTTCAAAGTTGCTTCTTCGTCGATTTTCACTTCAACCGGATCAAGTAATGGATTATAAGTACCAATAGTTTCGATTGAACGGCCGTCACGTGGGAAACGAGAATCAGCTACTACAATACGGTAGAAAGGTTTCTTTTTAGAACCAATACGTTTTAAACGAATTTTAACTGCCATAGTTTAATTACACCTCCATAAAGTCTTACACAAGTATATATATTACCAGTAAAGGATTTGTTTGTAAAGTGTTTTTTCTTTACAGAGGATATTTTTTTCTTTTTAGCAGATTATTTCCGCTTTGTTACTGATTTTCCCATGTTAAAGTCACAAAATATTATGCGCCAAACTATTAATCTAAACTTGGAATATCTCGTGGCGAATAAAGCAGTCTCCTTTTATTCTGATAGGATTTTTTAATACATCGCCAAATTCAGGTAAACATACCTATTTTAATTCATTTATAAGATGTTCTTCCAATAATTCTAGCAAAATAACTAGCTTCTTTTGGTGTAATCATGCTTTTTAATTTAGTAAAGATACATTTTTTTCAGTTGTGTTTGTTTGGCATCAGTTAGTCCTAATTCATCTGTTAGAAATTGCTCCATTGAACCATATTTAGCATCAATTTCATCAAAGGCGGCATTTATATATAACTCACGAACTTCCATTACCGCGGTCATTCCATCAATCACTTTTTGATTATCTGTTTTTGCTGCAACTGCTGCAATTGCTTTTTTATTTTCATCAGCTCGGTATTTATTTGATAACATATAATCATCAATTACCGTATCTTTATCCACTCCAAGGGCAGATAATACTAAGGCAGTTCCAAACCCAGCACGATCCTTACCAGCAGTGCAGTGCCAAAGAACTGAACCTTCTTGATTCGCTAATAAAACTTCAAAAAACTTTTTATATGCTTGAATAGAAGTCTCATCTGTCACAAAGCTTTTATTGGCTTCAATTAAAAAAGTTTCTGGATTATCCATTGTGGCAAGACTTGCGGTTAAATCTTCTGTACTAGTCGAGGAACCATTGTCTTTCATAACGGAATCATGAGTATAAGCGACATTCTCCATTGTAGGATCAGGTTTTGCGGTTACTTCCGAATTGGTTCTAAAATCAACAATATGTGAAAGTTTGTATGTACTCGCCAGTTTCTTTTTATCAGAATCCGTTATTGTGGCAAGTTCTGCACTTCGGATTAGTTTCTGAGGTTTGATCGTTAAGCCATCCGTTGTTTTATATCCACCTAAATCACGAACATTAACTGCTCCTTCTAATTTGATTTGGCTCCCTGGCTGAGGTGTTTTTGCTGTTTTACTATTTGCTTCTGCTTTTTCTTCTGGCTGACTTCCACATCCCCCAAGTAATAATGTTGCAGCTATAACACCTGTTCCTGTAACTTTTAACCAATTTTTCATCTTTTCTCCTCCTTTATCTAACTCATGATTCATTATAGCAATGGAATTTATTTGTTAAATGAAGGATTTGTAAAGAAATGATTGGGAGTTGTTATCTAAATGATTAATGACTAAAAAATCCACCATCCGAATTGGATGATGGACTGTTTTTAAAATGGCATTTTGAAGTTACCGAATGGATTTTTACCTTTTTTACCTTTTCCTCCGCCGCCAGTCATTTGTTTCATCATTTTTTTCATTTCTGTAAATTGTTTTAAGAGGCGGTTGATTTCTTGAATTGGACGACCACTTCCGCGAGCAATCCGTTTTCTTCTGCTAGCGTTAATAATATCAGGATTGTCTTTTTCATTCTTTGTCATTGATTTAATAATGGCTTCAATGTGACCAAGTTGTTTATCATCTACTTGCATGTTGTCGAGACCTTTCATTTTTCCAGCGCCCGGCATCATTTTAAGCAGTTCGTCTAATGGTCCCATTTGTTTCACTTGTTGTAATTGATCTAAAAAGTCATCCAGCGTCATGCTGTTGTCTTTCATTTTTTGCTCCATGGCTTTCATTTTCTCTGTATCTACATCGGTTTGTGCTTTTTCAATAAGAGAAAGCACGTCGCCCATGCCGAGAATTCTAGATGCCATGCGGTCTGGGTGGAAGGTTTCGAGGGCTTCCATTTTTTCTCCAGTTGCGATAAATTTAATTGGTTTGCCAGTTACAGAACGGATGGAAAGTGCTGCCCCACCACGAGTATCACCGTCTAGCTTAGTTAATACAACACCTGTAATTTCTAATTGTTCGTTAAAACTTTCAGCAACATTAACAGCATCTTGCCCTGTCATCGAGTCAACTACCAGTAAAATTTCGGTTGGATTAGCCATCTCTTTTACTTGTTTTAGCTCATCCATTAGCGTTTCATCAATATGCAAACGTCCCGCAGTATCAATGATAACATAGTCTAAATGCTCTTCTTTGGCTTTTTCAATTGCTTGTTTGGCAATTTCTACTGGGCTAACTTGGTCTCCTAAAGAGAAAACGGGCATGTCCAGTTGTTTCCCCAGTGTTTCTAATTGTTTAATTGCTGCCGGACGGTATATATCTGCCGCAACAAGTAATGGTTTACGATTATATTTTTTACGTAATAAATTGGCTAGTTTACCGGAAGTGGTTGTTTTACCAGCCCCTTGTAAACCGACCATCATAATAACGGTTGGCGGGCGATCGGCAGTACCGATTTTGCTTTCTTCGCCGCCCATCAAAGTAGTTAATTCTTCTTGAACGATTTTAATTACTTGTTGACCTGGTGTTAAACTCTTCATTACATCAGCGCCAACAGCTCTTTCGCTGACAGTTTTGATAAATTGTTTAACAACTTTAAAATTAACGTCTGCTTCAAGTAAAGCAAGGCGTACTTCACGCATCATTTCTTTTACATCGGCTTCGTTTACTTTCCCTTTGCCGCGAATTTTGTTCATTGTTTCTTGGAGTCTTCCAGCTAGTCCTTCAAATGCCATGATTCAGGCCTCCTAATCGATATTTTTAAGCTGTTCGAGCGTTTTAGTTATATGCTCATCCAGATAGTTCTTCGCTTTTAATTGTGCTTCTAACTCACCGAAGAGTTTTTCTCGTTGTTGATATTTTTTTAGCATTCCTAGTTTTTCTTCATATTTTTCTAGGCTTTCTTCGGTTCTTTTAATATTATCATAAATGGCTTGTCTACTCACTTCAAATTCTTCGGCGATTTCACCAAGCGAGTAATCATCCAAATAATAAAAAGAAACATAGGCTTTTTGTTTGGTTGTTAGTAGTTCTTGATAAAAATCAAATAGCAAATTCATTCGGTTTGTCTTCTCAAACAAGGCATTTCACCTCTCTCCTTTTAAAGGATACGGGGAAATCACGGGAATGTCAAGGCGTTAGAAAAAAGAGAAAAAAAGCCGGAATGACAACTATCATTCGGCTTTTCTGATTATTTTTCATTATCAACCATATCAGCAAATAAGCCATAAACATATTCATTTGCATCAAAGGCTTGCAAATCATCCATTTGTTCTCCGAGTCCAACAAACTTCACTGGAATATGAAGTTCATTACGGATAGCAATAACGATACCGCCTTTTGCTGTTCCGTCAAGTTTTGTTAAGATGATACCCGTAACATCGGTTGTTTCTTTAAATTGTTTTGCTTGAACAAAAGCATTTTGACCAGTCGTTGCGTCAAGTACAAGTAATACTTCATGTGGCGCATTTGGAATTTCACGAGTAATTACGCGTTTAACTTTTTCTAGTTCATTCATTAGGTTGACCTTGTTTTGCAGGCGACCAGCTGTGTCACATAGTAAGATATCGGCTTTTCTTGCTTTGGCTGCTTGAACGGCATCAAACATAACAGCTGCCGGGTCGCTTCCTTCTGCTTGTTTGATGACATCTACGCCCGTGCGCTCGCCCCAAACTTCAAGTTGTTCAATGGCTCCAGCACGGAATGTATCTCCAGCAGCAAGCATCACTTTTTTACCTTCTTGTTTAAACTTATGTGCCATTTTTCCAATCGAGGTTGTTTTCCCAACACCGTTTACACCGACGAATAAAATGACAGTCAAACCATCTTTTTCGATATGAAGCGTTTCTTTTTCCTCTTCTTCCCCTTGATAAATGTCGACTAATTTTTCGACAATAACTTCTTGAACATCTTTTGGATCACTAATATTTCTTAGTTGTACTTCCCGGCGCAAAGTTTCTACAAGTTCCATGACAGTTTCAAAGCCTACATCTGCACCGATTAAAATTTCTTCTAATTCTTCAAAAAAATCTTCGTCTACTTTACGATAACGAGCAACCATTTCATTGATTTTCCCTGAAAAATTACCACGTGTTTTCGATAAGCCGTCTTTAAATTTTCCAGAAACAGAATCGGTTTGCTGGGTTATTTTATCTTTTAATTTTTTAAAAAAGGTCATTTTTTCTACTCCTTTTATTTAATTAACTCTGCTGTTTCTTCTAAACGAACAGAAACTAACTTGGATACACCGGATTCTTGCATGGTAACGCCATAAAGGACATCTGCTTCTTCCATGGTGCCTTTGCGATGTGTAATTACAATAAACTGGGTATCCGCTTCAAATTGTTTTAAATAACGACTAAAACGAGTAACATTAGCTTCGTCTAGTGCTGCTTCTACTTCATCGAGAATACAAAATGGTACTGGACGAACACGGATAATCGCAAATAATAACGCAATCGCAGTAAGGGCTCGCTCTCCACCAGAACGGAGCGATAGGTTTTGCAATTTTTTGCCCGGGGGTTGAACAACAATATCAATCCCGGTTGTTAACAGATTTTCTGGATCAAGTAAAACTAATTCCGCGCTTCCTCCACCAAACAGTTCAGGGAAAACAATCGCAAATTCGGTTTTTATAGCATCAAAGCTCTCGCTAAAACGGATTTTCATTTCTTCATCCATTTCATCCATTACTTTAAATAATGTTTCTTTGGCAGCAAGTAAGTCTTCTTGTTGACCAGTTAGAAAATCAAAGCGTTCTTGAATACGTTCAAATTCTTCAATTGCCCCAATATTTACAACACCAAGTTCATCTATGGAACGTTTTAATAACCGAACTTTGGAACGGGCTTTATCTGTGTCAACATCTGGTAAGATTTTCTCTTCAGCTTGTTCAGGGGTAAGTAGATATGCTTCTTGTAATCGTTCAATCCGGTTAGTAATATCTACTTCTAAACGTCCAATACTAATTTCAGCATTATTTTTTTGTTCTACATAAAAGCTTATTTGATTATTTTTTTGTGTTAGTGCAGCTTCAAGTATTTCGATTTTTTCTTGAAGCTCTACGCGAGTTTGTCTTGCTGTTAGTAATTTTTCATTTGTCTCTGCTTTTTCTTTACGTAATTCTTCAATAGATTTACCAACTGTTTCTTCGCTTGTATGCACACTAGAAAGATTGGATTTTAAGGATGTTAGCTTTTGTTCTGCGGCTTCTTTTTGCTCGTAGTTTTCATGTAGTGTTGTTGTCACACGTTCTACGGCTTCAATAGCTGATTGTAATTGTTCCCGTTTAGCAGCAATTTGTGCTTTTAAGGAAGATAAACTTTCTAAATCAGCAGAACGTTTGCTTTCCAGTGCTTTACTGGAAGAAGTCATTGTTTGGATTTCTTCATCTGTTGTTTTAATCTGTTTAGCGATTTCACCTTGTTCGTTGATTAAGGCTTCTTTTCTTGAAAGCAATTTCTGTAGTTCATCACTACCGTCTTCTTTTTCAATATCGTATAACTGTAATTGTTTATTAAATCTTTCTAGGTTCTCGGTTTCACGGTCAAGTTTGCCAAGCAGTTCTTTTTCTTGCAAACGTAAATTTTCACCGATAACTCTTGTTTCTTCCAATTCTTCACGTTTTTTTGTCATACTATCTTTTGCTACTTGAACAGCTTTTTCCATTTCTCTTGTTGCTTCATTTAATTCGGAAATTTTTTCAGCTAGCTGGCCTAGTTCATGTTTCCTTGTTAGGATAGACGATTTTCCGCCTTTGGTAGCGCCACCTGTCATCGAACCACCAGCGTTGACAACATCTCCATCAAGGGTAACAATTCGATACCTAAAGTTTACTAAGCGAGCAAGTGTGTTTGCACCTTTTAGATCTTTTGCTAAAATCGTTGTTCCAAGTGCATTTAAAATCACTAGAGTTACTTTCTCATCAAACGAAATCACTTCGCTTGCAAGAGCAATAAATGCTGGCTGATTTACTAATGCATTTTTAGTCGCAGCTGGAAGTTCTCTTGGTTGAATCGTTGATAGTGGTAAAAAAGTTGCCCGACCACTTTTATTTTTCTTTAAAAAGCTAATTGCTTCTCTAGCAACTCGATCATCTTCAACGACCACATTCTGTGCACTTGCTCCAAGCGCTGTTTCCATCGCTTGCTGATACTTTGCTGGAATTTCAACAAGTTCAACAAGGGCGCCAAGAATTCCTGGAATTTCTTTTTTCGCCTTTAATACTTCACGAACGCCTTGAAAAAATCCCGCATAATCATCCGCTAGTTCTTCCAATGTTTCTTTTCGTGACTTCATTTGTTGTACTGTTTCGTAGTGCTTATAAAGTCCGCGTTCTTGCGTCTGGAAAACGGCTTCTTGTTTGGCCAAGGTTTGCTGAACTTCTCGGTAAATTTCCATTTGTTCTGTTAGTTCAGCTTGCATTTTTGCCAAGTGTTTTTTAGATGATTCGATTTGGGCAAGCATATCTTTTCTTTCATCCACGTGCTGGCTATTTTCGAGATCTAATTTATCAATTCGGCTTGTAATTTGTGCGATTTGACGCTCAATATAGCCTAAATCATTGTTAATAGTCGTTTGTGTATGGCGCAACTCAATATAATCACTTTTCCGATTTTCAATTGCTTCTTCGGATAAATCATCATATTTAGCAAGCGTTTCTTCCAATTCTTTTTTTGCTTTAACGGCAATTTCTAATGCGGTTTCTTTTTCTCGTTTTGTATTGCTTAGCAGTTCTTTTTGTTCTTCAAGTGCGGTAATTTTTTCTGTGATGGCTGCTAAAGTTTCTTCGTAGACTTGTTCATTTTCAGAGCTATGCTTTTTACGTTCTAGATGTAAATTACGTTCACCCTCAAGTTGCTCGAGTTTTTCTGTTTCTGCTAATAATTGTTCTTGCAAAGCCTCTAGTGTAATATCTGTTTCACTTAGCGATTGCTTCTCTTGTGCAATAATTGCCTCTTCACTATGCAACTCTTCCCGCAATTTGATTAAAATTGTTTGGTTTTCACCGAATTCATTCCGGACTCCTGCTAATTTTTCTGTTAGCGAATGGATTTCTGTTGCAAGCAATGTCACTTCGTATTTTTCTAATTCTTCTTGTTGAAATAAGTAATCTTTTGCAATAGAAGCTTGCATTTCTAGTGGCTCTAATTGTCCTTCTAATTCATATAAAATATCCTGCACCCGGTTTAAATTTTCTTCGGTTTCAAATAATTTATTTTCCGCTTGTTTTTTACGGTGTTTGTATTTTAATACGCCAGCAGCTTCTTCAAAAATCGAGCGGCGTTCTTCTGGTTTACTATTTAGAATTTCATCAATTTTCCCTTGTGAAATTATTGAGAAAGATTCCCTTCCAAGTCCGGAATCCATAAATAAATCGACAATATCTTTTAGTCGACAATTTTCTTTATTTATTAAAAACTCGCTATCGCCATTACGATAAATTCTTCGTGTAACAGCAACTTCACTATAATCAAGTGGTAAAAAATGGTCTTCGTTTTCAAGTATTAATGATACTTCTGCAAAATTAATCGGCTTACGAGTATCACTTCCAGCAAATATAACGTCGCCCATTCGACCACCACGTAAAGACTTAGCAGACTGTTCACCAAGTACCCAACGAATCGCTTCGGTAATATTACTTTTACCACTGCCATTTGGCCCTACAACTGCAGTCATGCCGGGCACGAAATCTATCGCAACTTTGTCAGCAAAGGATTTAAAGCCATTCATTTCTAATCGTTTTAATAACATGTCCGGACACCTCCATTTAGTTTATTATCTGTGTGTCAGTTGATTTATCGCAAATTGTGCCGCATTTTGTTCTGCTTGTTTTTTTGTTCTGCCACTGCCTTTACCAAGCACTTGTCCATTAACAATTACTTGCGCATCAAAGGCTTTACTATGTGCTGGACCTGTTTCTCCGAGGATGTCATATTCAATTAAAACATCTCGGTCACGTTGAACAATTTCTTGTAATTGTGTTTTATAATCCACCGTTTCCAAATATGCCCCTGAATCAATTTTCGGAAAAATAATTCGCTCTAGAAATTTCACTACTTTATCGATACCATTATCTAAATAAAGTGCGCCAATAAAAGACTCAAATACATCTGCTAAAAGTGCTGGTCTGGTTCTACCACCTGCTTTTTCTTCTCCTTTACCAAGACGAATATATTTGGAAAAATGAACGATTTCTGCAAACTCAACTAATGAAGGCTCACAAACGATGGCTGCACGCATTTTCGTCATATGCCCCTCCGCCATATCTGGATATTTATTAAATAGATAGTTCGATACAGTTAGTTCTAAGACAGCATCTCCTAGAAACTCTAAACGTTCATTATCTTTTACATTTTCCCGGCGATGCTCATTTACATACGAGGAATGTGTGAATGCTTGTTTTAATAACTCCAAATTTTGAAAATCAAAGCCAACACTTTCTTGTAATTCTTCCCATTTATTCATTTCACTTGCTCCTTTCTTAATAAGCAAGTTCATTTTCTAAACAGCTACTTACAAACAGCTGCTTAGAAAATGAACCAACGAATGGCACAACCTTGAAAAAGAGGCTGCCTATATTGCTTATCCCACTTGCGGAAGTTACCACAGCGAAGATAAGTAACACGGGCACCCTCATTTATCCGGTCACATAAAGTTTTATGCGTTTTCCTCTATGTACTTCACTGCATCACCAACTGAGTTAATGTTCGCAGCGTCGTCATCAGAGATTTCAACTCCGAACTCGTCTTCAAGTTCCATTACTAATTCAACTACATCTAGAGAGTCTGCACCTAGATCGTCTTTGAAGGAAGCTTCTAAAGTTACTTTGGATTCCTCGACGCCTAAACGGTCTACGATGATTTTTGTAACTTTTTCTAATACTTCTGCCATTTTTCACTTCACCTCCCTCCAAGTATTATATAGGATTATTTCTCCTACGTAAACAAAAATATTTAAAGTCATGCGAGCATAGTTTCTTCGCATGGTTTATCCCATTTTACATTACCATTCCGCCATCAACAGATAGTGTTTGTCCGGTAATATACTTGGAGGCATCACTTGCTAAGAAAATAACTGCATTAGCAATGTCTTCTGTTGTTCCGTACTGACCAAGTGGAATTTGTGCTAGCATAGTTTCTTTCGTTTGTTCATCTAATTTATCGGTCATTTCAGTGGTAATAAAGCCAGGTGCAATCGCATTGACATTAATGCCACGTGGAGCTAATTCCCGAGCAGTTGTTTTTGTTAAGCCAATAACGCCTGCTTTACTTGCTACATAATTTGCTTGCCCCGCGTTACCAATTAAACCTACTACTGATGCCATATTAATAATTTTACCTGCACGTTGTTTCATCATGGTTCGTGTTACTGCTTTAGTACATAGGAATGTTCCTTTTAGGTTAATATTAATCACATCATCCCATTCATCTTCTTTCATGCGCATTAATAAATTATCACGAGTAACCCCCGCATTATTCACTAAAATGTCTACACGACCGAAGCGCTCAATAGCTTGTTTAAAAAATGCGTCTACATCTTCTGCAATTGCTACATTTGCTTTCATCGCTTCTACTTCGACACCATGTTCAGCAACTAATTTAGCAGTTTCTTCTGCAGCTTCTGGGCTACCGTTATAATTGAAGAAAATATTAGCTCCTTCTTTGGCAAGGTTGATAGCGATATCGCGACCGATTCCACGCGAACCACCTGTTACTACAGCTACTTTTCCTTGTAATGTCATCAATCATTCTCCTTTCAAAGTTGCGGCAACACTTTTCACTGATTCCACATCACCAGCGGACAGCACTGTTACATCACGATTAATTTTTTTGATTAAACCTGCTAATACTTTTCCAGAACCAATCTCTACAAAAGTATCTACACCATTTTTAATTAATTCTTCCACAATGTCTTCCCATAATACTGGAGAATAGATTTGTTTAATTAGTTTTTCGCTAATTTCAGCTTTATTGATTGTTTGTTTGGCGTCCACATTGTTCACAACTGGTATCTTTCCATCAGAAATGGCTACTTCAGTTAAAACTTCACGGAAATTTTCTGCAGCTGGTTCCATTAAGCTTGAATGGAAAGGACCACTAACTGCAAGTGGTAACACGCGTTTCGCACCATTTTCTTTTGCTTTTTCGCCAGCTTTTTCAACGCCTTCTGTTGTTCCCGAAATAACAATTTGTCCTGGACAGTTTAGATTTGCTAATTGAACCGCATCACCTGCCGCAGTTACTTCATCCGTGATTACTTTTAATGTTTCACGATCAACACCAAGAACGGCTGCCATTGCTCCTTTGCCGTTTGGTACTGCTGCTTCCATTAATTCTCCGCGTTTACGAACGAGGTAAATAGCATCACTTGCTTCTAAAAACCCACCAGCAACTAGTGCACTATACTCCCCAAGGCTGTGTCCAGCAACAAAATCAGCTTTTACACCATATGTTTCAAGCGCACGTAAAATCGCTACACTTGTGGAAACCAAGGCTGGTTGTGCATTTTCAGATTTCGTTAATGATTCGATTGGTCCTTCTGCGATAACATTGGTAATTGAAAAACCAAGTCTTGCATCTGCATCATCATAAACTTTTTTTGCTTCGGGATACGCTGCTGCTACATCTTGCCCCATACCAATTTTTTGTGCTCCTTGACCGGGAAATACGAATGCGATTTTAGTCATTTGCTTCTTGTCCTCCTAAATTTCCTTTATCTACTTCTGCTTTAATTGTTTCAACGACTTGTTTTTCTACCATTTCTCTTACTTGCCGAATGGTTGTAAAAATACCATTTGCATTAGATGAACCGTGTGCTTTTACTACAGGTGCCTGCACTCCAAACAGACAAGCGCCACCATACTCGCTGTAGTCCATTTTTGCTTTTAGTTCCATTAAATCTTTTTTTAGAAAACTTGCTGCTACTTTATTTTTAAAGCCATTTAGCAAGCTCATTTTTAACATGCTTAGGAAAGCCGCGCCTGTTCCTTCAATAGATTTAAGTACCATATTACCAGTGAAGCCATCTGTTACGACTACATCTGCTACGTCCATTAATAAGTCACGTGCTTCAATATTACCAATAAATTCATATGCTTGTTGGTTTTTCATAAGCTCAAATGATTTTTTTGTTAAGTCGTTTCCTTTTGTTTCTTCTGTTCCGATATTCAAAAGTGCCACACGTGGGCGATCAATTTTACGGACTTTTTCTGCATAAACAGAACCCATTAAGCCAAATTGCAGTAAATGTTCTGGTTTTGCTTCTGCATTGGCGCCTAAATCTAACATTACAAATCCTTTTCCAGTAACTGTAGGTAAAGTTGGCGCAAGTGCTGGGCGATCAATTCCTTTAATTCGTCCAATAACGAATAATCCGGTTGACATTAGCGCACCTGTATTACCAGCAGAGATACATGCATCTGCTTCCCCGTCTTTAACGGCTTGTGCTGCTAAAACCATGGATGCTTTTTTCTTCCGTTTTACAGCGCGAACTGGTTCATCATCACTTTCAATTTTTTCATCGGTATGTATAATTTTTATACGTGTTTTATCTGTTAAATATTCATTTATTTTAGTTTCGTCTCCAAAAAGAAGAATTTCGATATCTTTATATTGGGCAATAGCTTTCATAACGCCTAAAACAATTTCTTTTGGTGCATGATCTCCACCCATCGCATCTACAGCAATTTTCATAATACGTCAGTCCTTTTTTTCATTTTTGCGTTGCATGATACATTTCAAATTTACCTTTTAGAACAATTTCATCTCCAACATAACTGGTTACATCCACTATAGTAATCGGTCTGTTATCTGTTGCGAGACGTACTTTTGCTTTTGCAATGATGCGTTCACCTTCATTTACAGAGCGAACAAAACGAACGGTGGCTTGTGTTGTTAAAGCAAGATCATTTGGGATGACTGCAGTTGCCAAGGAATTAGCTTGGGCAAATAAGTGATGGCCCCGAGCAATCTTATTTCGTTTAAAAACATGCTCACTTCGCACATCAAAAATAGAAATAGCACTCTTGCTAAGTTGAATATCAATAATTTCACCAATCACTTCATCGATAGGAAGACTTTTAACGGCATCGGCATAATTGACACTTGCAACATGTTTAATTCGTTCCCTAAGTTCTGGAATCGAAAGCGCAACTCGGTCTAGTCGAATGGTTTGCACACTGACTCCAAACTTTTCAGCAAGTTGCTCATCGGTAATAAACGGATTCTCCTCAATTACAACTTGAAGTTTTAGTTGTCTATCCTTTTTAGAATATTTTTTCATGCATGTTCCTCATCTCTTTTTTGTGAAAGGTATTAATACCAGCTACTAAACACTGGTTAAAAAAAGGAAGCTACCTCTGCCGGATAACCTTCAGAACTTCCGTGTTATTTTATTGGTACTTTAATATGTTATTAAAAATTAAGCGAAGTTGCAAGCTTTTTAAAAGATATTACTTCCGTTTAATCTAGTTTTTGCTCTGTAAAGACGCCTTCTTCTTCCAGTAGGGTCACTAATTTTTCGTAATAGTTATTTTCCAGCATATTTTCTTCAAAAATCATATGAACTGCGTCTTGGCGAGCAATTTCGAGTACACGATAATCGTGAACCATATCCGCTACTTTAAACTCGGGAACACCGCTTTGTTTTCTACCGAAGAAATCTCCTGGGCCGCGAAGTTCTAAATCACGTTCACTGACAACAAAACCATCATTTGTTTCTGACATAATCATCATTCGTTCTTTACCAACTTCTGTTTTTGGATCTGCGATGAGGATACAGTATGATTGATCTGCGCCTCGCCCTACTCTACCGCGAAGTTGATGTAACTGCGCTAACCCAAAACGATCCGCATCATAGATAACCATCATTGTCGCATTGGGCACATTGACTCCCACTTCCACAACGGTAGTTGAAACTAAACAGTCGATTTTTTTATCATTGAAGTCACGCATAATTTGTTCTTTGTCTGCTGGAAGTAATTTCCCGTGCATTAAACCTGGTCGATATTTCGTTCCCCACTTATTTTGGAGAATATTAAAAACATCTATCGCATTTTGCACATCAAGCTTTTCAGATTCTTCAATTAGTGGACAGATGATATAGACTTGATGACCTTTATCAATTTCTTTTTCCATAAAACCGATAACGCGCTCTAACATTTGATGTTTGACCCAATAGGTTTCGATTTCTTTTCGCCCTGCTGGAAGCTCATCAATAATTGATACATCCATTTCTCCAAAGGCTGTGATTGCAAGTGTTCTCGGTATTGGAGTTGCAGTCATAAATAGCACATCTGGATATTCCCCTTTTTCCCGCAGAATACGACGCTGCGCTACACCAAATCGATGCTGTTCATCAGTAATAACTAATCCTAGTCGATGATAAATAACTTCATCTTGAATTAGGGCATGGGTGCCAATTAAAACATCTACTGAGCCATTTTCAAGCATTGCAAGTAACTCTTTACGTCGTTTCCCTTTGACACTACTTGTAAGTAAGCCTACTGTTACATCAAATGGTTGTAAAAGTTCTACTAAAGAATTGGCATGTTGTTCTGCTAAAATTTCAGTTGGCACCATTAAGGCACTTTGAAAACCACTTTTTGCTGCAGCATACATGGCAATTGATGCAACAACGGTTTTACCCGAACCAACATCTCCTTGAAGCAAACGGTTCATATGAAAATGGGATAACATGTCTCCGCAGATTTCATTGACAACTCGTTTTTGTGCTTGGGTCAGGGCAAAAGGCAGTGAATCAATGTAATGACGCAAATCTTCTACATCATAGTTAATCGAAATTCCACCTGATTTTTCACGTTCTATTTTCCGGAAAAATTGCATCTTTAATTGAAATAGCAAGAATTCCTCGTAAACCATTCGGCGCCGAGCTTGTTTTAGTTCGTCATTATTTTTTGGAAAGTGTAATACACGAACTGCTTCTAGTCGGTCCATTAATTGATACTTTTCTAGCAGATTGGCTGGGATAACTTCTTCAACCGAGCTGCTATAAGTATCAAATGCCGCACGGGTGTATTTTTGCATTGTTTTGTTTCGCAGTGTCCCTTTTAGCCTATATATTCCTTCTAATTCTTCTTCTTTTTCAGCGACACCTATTTTCACTTTGCTTGCGGTGATTTGCGCCCTGCCTTTATCCCATTTGCCTGAAATTGTGACTGTTTCGCCAACGTTAATTTTATTTTTTAAATAGGGCTGATTAAAAAAATCAATTTTAATAACTTGCCCTTCTGTAGACACACGAAAAGAAAGTTTGGATTTTTTTCGACCGTAGAATGCGACTGTAGCTTCTGTTAGCACTTCTCCTTGAATAGTAATCCGTTCTTCGTGGGCTACAAGTGATAAATCCCGCAACCGGTAGTCCTCATAGCGATAAGGAAAATTCCATAACAAATCATGAACTGTTGATAAACCTAATTCTTTTAATGTTTTAGCTGTTTCTTCGCCAATACCTTTGATTTCAGTTGTTGGAATTCTTTTAAGTTCACTCACTCGTATCTTCTGGCGACAAGCCAAATATTTTCCGCTGAATCGCACGTCCAGTCGGTGTAGCCGCCAATCCTCCTTCTGCCGTTTCTCTTAATGAGCTTGGCATTTGTAGACCTACACGGTGCATTGCTTCAATGACTTCATCACAGGGAATGCGACTTTTTATTCCTGCTAATGCCATATCTGCAGAAATTATCGCTTGCGAAGATCCAAGTGCATTTCGTTTTACGCAGGGTACTTCGACAAGTCCTGCTACCGGATCACATACGAGTCCAAGCATATTTTTCATGGTCATTGCCATAGCATGAGCTGATTCTTCTGGAGTGCCTCCTGCAGCTGCTACAATTGCGGCAGATGCCATTGCACTTGCTGAGCCTATTTCTGCCTGACAACCACCTGCTGCCCCACTAATAAAAGCATTATTCGCAACAACATAGCCGAAAGCGCCAGCCGTAAATAAAAAATTAACCATATCTTGTCGTGTCATTTGTAGTCTATCTTTTAAAGAAAATAACACACCGGGTACGACTCCAGCGCTTCCTGCAGTTGGTGTCGCACAAATTACTCCCATTGAAGCATTTACTTCATTGGTTGCAATAGCTTTAGCAACAGAATCTAGTAAAACTTCCCCAGATAAGAAGTTACCTTTTTTGATATAATCCTGCATTAAAACTGCATCTCCACCAGTTAGGCCAGTAGTTGAAGTCACACCTGCTTCTCCTTCTTTGATTGCCTCTTCCATAATATCTAAATTTCGTTCCATTGCAGCAATAATTTCCTCCTGCGGCAAACCCGAAATATTCATTTCACGTTTAATCATTATTTCAGCAATAGTTAGATTCTCGCGTTCAGCAATATCTACTAGTTCTGCAACTGTTCTAAACATAGTCTCTACACACTCACTTTCTTTACTCATTACCAACATACCTGATTTACAACTCAAAATAAAGCCAAATGCACGTTTTTGTCGACGTACATTTGGCTTACACAAATCTGGTGAAAGCCACCGATTTACTTTGGATACGATTAAGCGTATTAAATCATGACACTTGCCACTTGGTAAATCCCAGGTAATTCAGCAATTTTTGTAATTAAATCTTGCTCCACTTGCTGATCTACCTCGATTACCATTAAAGCTTCGTCGCCTTTGATTTTACGTGATACTTTCATCTGTCCAATATTAATTTTATGATCTGCAATGACAGAAGATACTGCAGCAATTGCCCCAAATTTGTCTTGATGTAAAATTAGGATAGCTGGAGAAGTTCCAGTAAATTCTAATTCAAATTCATTTAAGCGGATAATTTCTACTTTTCCTCCACCAATTGATGCTCCAATTAAAGTCATTTGTTGCATACCATGTTTTAGGACTAATTTGACTGTGTTTGGATGAGGGGGCTCTTCCACTTCTTCAATAAACTGAATGCGTATTCCCCATTCTTCTGCAATTTCAGGTGATTCTTTCATACGCGGATCATCTGGTTCAAAACCAAGAAGGCCTCCAATAAGCGCCACATCTGTTCCGTGACCTTTATATGTTTTGGCAAAAGAACCATATAAATGAATATCTACTTGGGATGGTTGTTCATTAAAAACAGCTCGTGCAATGGCGCCAATCCTGCTAGCTCCAGCAGTATGAGAGCTTGACGGACCGATCATCACTGGACCAATAATATCAAACACGCTATTAAATTTCACTAAAATCATCCTTTCTGCTATTCATCTAACGCACTTGGAACTATTCTACTGCGAAGATATATGGATAAACTGGTTGATTTCCCTCATGAATTTCTACTTCTAAATCGGGATATGCTTCTGTTATTTTGTCAGTTAGTTTCTCTGTAGCAGCTAAATCAGTATCTTCACCAAAGATAATAGTTACAATCTCACTGTCGTCATCTAGCAATTTCTCTAATGTTTTGTATGCTGCTTCATCTAATGTTTCACAGCTCACTTTTATTTTACCTTCAACCATACCAATAAAGCTGTCTTTTTTAATTTCGATACCTTCGACTGTTGTATCACGTACTGCGGTTGTTACTTGACCGCTAGCAACTTCTTCTATTGCGGCTTTCATTGCATTAGCGTTGGTCGTAAAATCTTGCTCCGGTTGGAATGTCAGTACTGCAGTTAACCCTTGCGGAATCGTTTTAGTTGGGATGATTTGTACGATGCTTTCGCCTAAAAGCTGCGATGCCTGTTCAGCTGCCATTTGGATGTTTTTATTATTTGGAAGTACAAAAACTTGCTCAGCATTTGCTAATTCAATTGCTTTAACAATATCTTCTGTACTAGGATTCATTGTTTGACCACCAGAAAGGACAACGGAAACTCCCATGCTTTCAAAAAGTTTTTTCATTCCTTCGCCAGCTGAAACCGTTACAATACCATAAGGCGCTTTTTCTTTTGTGACTTCTTTTTCATCACTAATAATTTCGCTATGTTGTTCACGCATATTTTCTACTTTCATTTTGAGCAGGCTGCCGTATTGTTGACCATAATTCAATACTTCTCCTGGATGTTCAACGTGGACATGAACTTTCACAACTTCATCATCAGCAGCAACTAGTAATGAATCTCCTAGTTCACTTAAATCTTGACGAAATTGTTCTTCATCAAAAGGTTTTAATCCTGGTTTATTTTCATTAATTTTTACAATGATTTCTGTACAATAACCAAAATGAATATCTTCCGTAGACATAAAATCTTGTACGTGACGGTGATGTTCAGCGTTGATTAATTCTCCCATTGATGCCATATAATCTGGTGCTTCAGCCATTTTGCCAGTTAAAACACCATAAAATCCTTCATAAATAATGATTAGACCTTGGCCTCCACTATCAACTACGCCAACTTCTTTTAAAACAGGCAGTAAGTCAGGTGTTTTTGCTAAGGCTACTTTTCCTTGTTTTAAAATGGCTTCCATTACTAATTCGATGTCTTGATGTTCACTAGCAGCTTGTACTCCTGCTTTAGCGGCTTCACGAGCAACCGTTAGAATTGTTCCTTCTACTGGTTTCATAACTGCTTTATAGGCTGTTTCAACCCCTCTTACAAAGGCTGCTGCGAATTCTTCTGCATTGAGCGTTTCTTTATTTTCAATTGCTTTTGAAAAGCCTCGGAAAAGTTGCGATAAAATAACTCCAGAATTCCCTCTTGCACCCATTAGCAATCCTTTTGCAAGATTAGCACCAACTGCACTTATTGTTTCTTTGTCATTTTTTGCGACTTCTTCTGCACCGCTTGTCATGGATAAATTCATATTTGTTCCCGTGTCACCATCTGGAACCGGGAAAACGTTTAATGAATCGACAAAATCAGCATTTTTCGCTAAATTCTCTGCTCCAAGCGCTATCATTGCTGCAAATTTCTCTGAGTCTAACTGATATATACTCACTTACATAATCCTCCTTATGATTCCTTGATTACTCGGACACCTTGAACATAAATATTCACTGATTCCACTGTAATACCGAGCGTTTTTTCTAATGTGTATTTCACGCGCTCTTGTACGTTATGAGCTACTTCAGAAATTTTAGTTCCAAAGCTAACAATGATATACATATCGATATGAATACCTGCTTCTTCTTGTCTTACAATAACACCTTTTGTATAGTTTTCTCTTCTGAGTATATCTGTTAAACCATCACGAATCTGATGTCTGCTTGCCATTCCAACTATGCCAAAATTTTCTTCAGCAGCGCCGCCAGCTATCGTTGCAATTACATCACTAGTAATATCAATTTTGCCAAGCTTTGTGTCGATTTCGATTGCCATTCCTTATTCCTCCCTGCGGATTATATTTTCATTCAATTATTTTTATTATTGTTTTGTTTGTCAATTACGTATTCCTTACCTATTTTACTATAATCACAGCGCTTTGGAAAGCATATCACAAATTTGACTGGTGAAAGCTAACTTTATACTGTCAAGTAAAAATTCTTTGCACTATTTTCGCTTATCCTCTTGCAAAGTGTAGTTGTTTATGATAAATTATTCTAGTGTATGAAAAACAAATGGATAGATTATATTAAATAAATTATCCGAAGAGCTCTGTAAGGAGGGGTAAACTATGGCTAAAGAATGTGTTATTACAGGCCGCAAATCACGTTCCGGTAACAAACGTTCCCATGCAATGAACTCCAGCAAACGTACTTGGAAAGCTAATTTGCAAAAAGTACGGATTCTGGTTAACGGCAAACCTAAAAAAGTTTGGGTATCTGCTCGTGCGCTTAAATCTGGTAAAGTGGAACGCGTTTAATTGAAGGAGAAATCAAGTGCAGCGACAATCATGTCGGTGCATTTTTTCTTTATAAAAAAATCCAGACGATAACCGCCTAGATTTTTATTAGTCATTGCTTTGTGTAAGTAAAATCATACCGCTTGCAAAAGAGAATTCTCCTACTTGACCTATAAATTCGTTACTAGAAAGCGCAGAACCAACAGGATATGTCGCATTTTCAAGTGGATATATAAATCCCTTTAATGTAAGACCTGTAACATCTTTCATCGTTGTAAAAGCTACATATTTTTTATCGGGTAGTTTCTCAATGGTGTAAGTGCCTGGTGTATACATTTTAATAAAGTTATAACGATCAATCATTTCTACAACAGGTACAGCGGTTTGAAAGCGTGGTTTCGTAAGCATCATCAAATTAGCAAGTAAATGATCTAACCGACCACCAGTAGCTCCAAAAATACGTATTTTATCTGGATTTTGCTTCATTGCCCAGCTCAAGCCAATTTCCGTGTCTGTTTCATCTTTTTCTGCGGGAAACTCAAGCACATTTTTAACCTTGGTTTTTAAATCGGCTAACTCTTCTTTACTAAGAGAATCAAAATCTCCCATCGCAATGGTTGGTGTAATGCCTCTATCTAATAAACGTTTTGCCCCACGATCAACACCAATCCACTCAATCTCACTATTTGTATATGGTTCTAAATCGGGTAGTTCTGAAGCAGGCCCACCAACCATGATATTTATACTTTTCATTTATGCCCCTCTTCTTTCCTAATAAATAGAGCTGGAACATTTGTTACTAAGTCCCAGCCCCACTTTTATTCTCCTACAATCGCACGTAATTTATCAATTGGACTTTGACGGTTTTTATTTCCGTAAATATAACTGCCAGCAACAAAAACATTTGCTCCAGCATCGCGGCAAAGTTTTGCTGTTTCATGATCTACTCCGCCGTCCACTTCTATTTCAATATCTAATCCTTTTTCGTCGATGATTTTTTTGAAAGTAGCTATTTTTTCTAGAACTTCGGGTATAAATTTTTGGCCGCCAAATCCTGGGTTTACTGTCATAAATAAAACCATATCTAGTTCATTTAAAACGTGTTGTAAAACATCAATGGGTGTAGCAGGATTAAGAACAGCGCCTGCTTTTACCCCGTAAGAACGAATTAATTGTAGTGTTCGGTGAAGGTGCGTACATGCTTCCACATGGACGGTAATATAATCTGCACCAGCTTTTGCGAATTCAGGAATATACATATCCGGATTTTCAATCATTAAGTGAACGTCAAGTGGTAGTTTTGTTTGTGGTCGAATTGCTTTAACGACAGCTGGACCAAATGTGATGTTAGGAACAAAATGTCCATCCATGACATCAATATGGATATAATCCGCGCCGCAATTTTCTACTTCTTTAATATCTCTTGCAAGATTTGCAAAGTCTGCGCTTAAAATCGAAGGAGCTATTTTTCCCATTTTTAATACCTCGGCTTTCTGTTTTTTAATTCTTGTAAAATTTGGATATAGTGTTGGTAACGAAAATCTGCTATTTCGTTTGCTTCAACGGCTGTTTTCACGGCACAGTTAGGTTCATTGTCGTGTAGGCAACCGCGAAATTTACAACCGCTCCGTCTATCTTCTATTTCTGGAAAGCAAAATTGTAAGGTTTCTGGTTGTAAGTCATCCCATTCAATGGAACTAAAACCTGGTGTATCAGCCACAAATCCGTCGCCAATTGGCATAAGTTCCACGTGTCTGGTGGTGTGTTTCCCGCGACCAAGTGAGGTGGAAATTTCGGCTGTTTTTAGGGTTAGGTTACTATTTAAACTATTTAATAAAGTAGATTTCCCAACACCTGATTGTCCTGCTATAACAGCCGTTTTCCCACTAATATAATCTTTTATTGCTTCTTTGTCTGGCTCTTGATTTGTTTCAAAAACTTCGTAACCAATTGTTTCATAAATTTCTTTATAAATAGCAATTTGTTCTTTTTCTGATTCCGTTGCCAAATCCATTTTACTAATGCAAATGACCGGTTGGATATCTTCTTTTTCGATTGCTACAAGGAATCGATCTGCTAAATTTGTAGAAAAGTCTGGCTCTACTGCAGAAAAGACTAAAATCGCGACATCAATATTAGCTACGGGTGGTCTGACGAGAGCATTTTCCCGTGACATTACATTTAAAATATAGCCATCTGTTTTATTTTCTATTTGAAATTCTACATCATCACCAACAAGCGGTGAAATATTTCGCTTTCTAAAATTCCCTCTTGCTCGGCATTGGTATACTGTTCCTTCTGCGTATACATAGTAAAATCCGCTTAATGCTTTGATAATTTGTCCTTCCAGCACATTCCCTCCGTTCTCTTAATTAGTTTGGATATGGAACCGTACCTTCATCGATGACTTTATCGTCACTGATGATTTTATAGCCTCCGCTAGTACTTTCTTCAATTTGGAAAGTGACTTCTATAGACGTGTTTTGGCTAATATCCATTTCACGATAAGCACTAGTCATGCTATGCTCTTTATCTTCAATGTAGATTTGAATATGTTGCGGCTCTGGATTTTCTTCATCTACCGGTGTATAGCTTATATTAAAAGTTTTAGTTACTTCTTTCACTGCTTTTTCTTTTGGTCCAGCAGAAAGGACGATCTCAATTGTATCTCCTGGATTCATTGTTGTGCCAGAGGATGGTGATTGAGATATAACTTGACCTTTTTCAACTGTATTTGAATTTTCTTCCGTGCTAGATACTTTAAGTCCAAGTGGTGAAGCATAATCTTCCACTGCGGTTTTGGTATAACCGCGAAGATCTTTTAATGTAACTGGCTCGGTGCCTTTACTAACGACAAATTTGACATCTGTTGACTTCGCTACAACGTTCGTCCCTGCGGAAGGTGTTTGACTAATGATCATTCCTTCGTCAATTTCTGAACTATAGGCCTCTTCATAAGAAATATTTTTAAACCCTTGCTCTTCTAATAATGTCTTTGTATCATCATAACTTCTGCCAGTGTAATCATCCATCGTGATTTTTTTGGAGCCAATGCTTATAAATAGATTTATTTTTGTACCTTTTTCTTTCATTTCACCAGCTTCGGGATCTGTATTAATCACTTTGCCTTCTTCTACAGCATCACTATTTTTTTCGGCCGTTTTCCCAATAACAAAACCATCTTTTTGTAGTAGGGCGATGGCTTGATCTTCTGTTTTACCTTCAACATCTGGTACTGCGATTTCTTCAGGTCCTTTACCAAGTAACCAAAGCAATAAGATAGCGATAATGAATACGATAATTACAGAAAAAACAATCCATGCAATTTTCTTTTTCTTGCTCATTTTTTTCTTTTTCTTTCCTTTTTTATCATCTGGTACTGCTTCTTCGGCTGCAACTTTTCCTTCTGGTACAATGGTTTTATCTAAATTTTGCATTGCTTCTTTTGTAGCAATGATTGGAATTGTTTTTGTATCACCATCATCCGTTGGAAAAACGTATTTGGGTTCATTTAATCGTTCTTTATTTAAGCATGTTTGCAAGTCTTTTTCCATTTCTTCTGCATTTTGATAACGTAAGAAAGGATCTTTTGCGGTTGCTTTAATAATTATATTTTCTAGACTTTGGGGGATTTCTGGGTTTTGGGCTCTTGCAGAAGGAATCTCAGCTTGTAAGTGTTTAATTGCGATAGAAACAGCTGATTCTCCATCAAATGGCACTTTCCCAGTAAGTAATTCATATAAAACGATTCCAAGTGAATAAATATCTGATTTTTGTGTTGCCATTCCACCACGAGCTTGTTCTGGTGATAAGTAATGGACAGAGCCGAGTAGAGAATTTGTTTGAGTTATTGATGTTTCAGATAGAGCCATCGCAATCCCAAAATCAGTAATCTTCACGACACCATCATGATCAATTAAGATATTTTGCGGTTTTAAGTCACGGTGAATAATATGGTGTTGATGCGCAACTACGACTGCTGAAACGATTTGAAGCATAATATCGACTGCTTTTTCGTAGCTAATTGGATGGTTTTCATGGATGTATTGTTTTAAGTCCATGCCATCTACATGCTCCATAACGATATAATGCAAATCGTTTTCTTCGCCAACATCATAAACACTAACAATATTTGGGTGGACTAAACTTGTAGCAGATTGCGCTTCTCGTTGAAATCGGCGTATAAGATTACTTTCATCTGCTAAATCAATTCGCAAAATCTTAACAGCAACATCGCGATCTAGAATAATATCATGAGCAAGATATACATTGGCCATTCCGCCACCGCCAATGGCATGTAAAATCTTATATCGGTCGTTTAGACGTTTACCAATCATCATGAAGCGTTCCTCCCTTTCTGCTTAAGATTTCGTTCCACTAATAATACCGTAATATTATCCTCTCCCCCATAAGAATTAGCTTTTGTAATAAATACATCTGCTTTTTCCGATAAAGTTCGTTTACTTTTCAATATTTCTTCCATTTCATCTTCTGGTACCATATTGGTTAAACCATCGGAACAAAGCATTAAAGTGTCACTTGTTTGGAATGGAACGACAAAAGTATCTACTTCGACCTTACCTTCAACGCCAAGTGCACGTAATAAAATGTTTTTCCGAGGATGATTCATCGCATCTTCTTTACTGATTTCACCGGTTTTTAGTAATTCGTGTACTAATGAATGATCTTCAGTTAATTGTCGCATTGTATTGTTTTGCATTAAATATCCGCGACTATCACCAACATTTGCTATAACTACTTGAGATTGTCCCATAATAGCTGTAACAAGCGTGGTCCCCATACCTTTTAAATCCATTTCACTTTCAGCATAAAGAACAATTTGTTTATTTACTTCTTGAATTGCTTGACTTAACCATGTTTCAATTTCTTCCGCAGTTAAGAGTGTGGTTGTTTTTTTCCATGCATCACTAAGTAAACGTACAGCCATTTCACTTGCTACATCGCCTGCTCGGTGTCCGCCCATCCCATCTGCTACAATTACAATCGGCTGCTTATCTTGATTTTCAAATACGCCACCGTTATCTTCATTATGATTTCTTATTCTGCCTCTATCCGTTCTAAACTCTGCATGCATTTATACGCACCTCACTATTTTTCAGGACTCACTTTTCTTAAACTGGAAACAAAGAAACCATCGCTTCCAATGTCTGTAGGTAATATTTGAACAAAATCGTCCTTTTTGATATGTGCCAATTTTTCAGGAAGTGCTACTGGTTCAAGCATAAATTCCGGGTGTTTTTCCAAGAAGGCACGCAAGACCGTTTCATTTTCTTCCTTATCAATAGTACATGTACTATAAACTAATATACCATTTTCTTTTACTAATTGGCTAACGTCATCTAAAATTGCTAATTGTATTTCTGCTAGTTTATGGATATCTTTTTCTGTTTTCGTGTATTTAATATCTGGTTTTCTACGAAGGACACCAAAGCCAGAGCAAGGCGCATCTACTAAAATTCGGTCAAAAGTATCTGGTTCAAACATAGTACTTGCTGTTCTTGCATCTAAATGAGCGGTACGAATATTTAAAAGTTGTAATCGTTTTGCTGCCTGATCAATTAATTTTGTTTTCTTTTCATGAATATCAAGGGCGTGTACCATTCCTGTACCGTGCATTTTTTCGGCAATATGTGTAGTTTTCCCACCAGGTGCAGCACAGGCATCTAATACAGTTAAATTATCTTCTAGTTGAAGTGCGTAGGCCGCAAGCATGGAGCTTTCATCCTGTATACTACATTTGCCATCTTTGTATGCTTTTGTTTCAGCGACAGAGCCTTTTTCAACAAGTAAGGCTTCTTCGATAAACTTATTCTGCGTAACCGTAATACCTTGATCATTTAATTCTTTCACTAATTGTTCTGTTCGAAGTTCTGTTTGGTTTACGCGAATGCTTTGATGAGGAGCGACAAGAAACGCCATACCAATTGCACGTAGTTGTTCTATCCCATATTGTTTTGCCCAGCGTCTTGCTAGCCACACTGGCAAACTTGTTTCTATAGCGATTTTTTCGATAGGATCTTGAATTAAATCTATACTTGGGACACCTTTACGGATAACATTTCTAAGAACGCCATTCACAAATTTAGTTACACCTTGATGACCTAATTCTTTCGCAATATCGCCTGCTTCGTTTAAAATAGCATGTTCAGGTATTTTATCTAAAAAGATTAGTTGATAGACGGACATTCGTAGTAAATTTTTTACCCAATTGTCTGGTTCTTTATTTAAAAATGGCGCTAAATAGTAATCTAATGTGATTTTGCGTTGTGTCGTACCGTATACTAATTCTGTTAAAAGACCTTTATCAAGTGGATTTAGTTTTTGTTTTTTTAGGGCATCATTAATTAATAAATGACTGTAAGATTGATTATTTTCAATTTTAATAATGAGTTCTAAGGCAATTGCACGAACTGTTTTTTGTTTTTTCATTTACTCACCAAACCTTGTCGTCTTACTTAAATTTCTGCCAGCACCAGCCATGAATGAATGTATATCCATTTTTGGTTTTCCAGCTGGTTGAATCACAGTTGGGACAAGAAGCGTGCCGTCACCTGTTATAATTTTAAGCGCTGTTTTATCTGTAAGGATTGCACCGACTTCTCCGTCCACTTTTGTTTCATCATGTGTAGCTTCCCAAATTTTAAAAGGCTTTCCTTCCAGTGTCGTATAGGCAACCGGCCACGGAGAAAGTCCACGAACTTGATTAAAAATTTCTCGACCAGAACGCTTCCAATCAATTTTTTCTTGTTCTCGAGAAATATTTCGTGCAAAAGTAACTTTGTTTGGATCTTGTGCTATAGCAGTGATATTTCCTGCTATAAAATCTGGCAAAGTATCCATTAACAATTCTGCACCTAATTGACTTAGCTTATCAAACATTGTTCCTGTATTATCTTCATCAGTTATTGGGATTTTGCGTTGACTAATCATATCTCCTGCATCTAGTTTTTCAACCATATACATAATCGTTACTCCTGTTTCAGTCTTCCCATCCAGCAGTGCGTAATGAACTGGTGCACCGCCACGATATTCTGGCAATAAAGAAGCATGGACATTGATTGCGCCGTGTTTTGGAGATTCTAATAACGTATTGGGTAATATTTGTCCGTAGGCAGCCGTTACAAGTAAGTCTGCTTGAAGTCCAATTAATTCATCTAATTCGCTTGAAGTTCGTAATTTTTCTGGTTGGTAGACAGGAATTCCAAGCTCTAGCGCGGTTTTCTTCACAGGTGGTGGTGTCAACACTCGTTTACGTCCAACTGGTCGATCTGGTTGTGTTACTACTGCAATGACATCATAGGCTTTGGCTAATTGTTCTAAAACCGGAACAGAAAATGTCGGCGTCCCCATAAAAATAATTTTTGTCATTCGTCTACTCCTTTTCACATTAATACGTAAGGCTGTACATCAATATTAATCGTTAAACCTTTTTGTTGATCTTTTTGATAGTGAGTTATTAAGGTTTTTAATTCGCTTTTTAAATTTGGTTCTATTTTATATTTTATAATACATTGGTAGCGATATTTATTTTTGATGCGTGTAATAGTACTTGGAACTGGACCCAGAATAATGGCATCTGGCCCTAGTTTTCCACGTAAAAAGTTGGCCATTTCTTGGATAGTTCGAATTGCTTTCATTTCGTTTTCATCACTGACGTTAATCATGGTTAAATAATAAAACGGAGGATATGCACCCATTTTTCTAAGTTGCATTTCATGATGATAAAAGCCAATAAAATCATGCTTTTTGGCAAATTCTATACTGTAGTGTTCTGGATTATAGCTTTGAACGACAACTTCCCCAGTTCGTTCGTGTCTACCTGCTCTTCCGCTTACTTGTGTTAGCAATTGGAAAGTTCGTTCAGATGCTCGGAAATCTGGTAAATAAAGCATCGTATCTGCATTTAGAACTCCTACAAGTGTAATATCTGGAAAATCTAATCCTTTGGCAATCATTTGCGTTCCAAGTAAAATATCTGCTTCATGATTTCGAAAGCTTCGAAGTAATTTTTCGTGAGCTCCTTTTGTTCTTGTAGTATCGACATCCATTCGAATTACGCGAGCTTCTGGAATCAATTTCGTCAAGCTTTCTTCTACTTTTTGAGTACCAGTTCCAAAGTAACGAATATGCTCTCCTTCACAACTTGGACATTTTTGCGGAACGGCTTCTTCATGTCCACAGTAATGACATTTCATCTTATTGCTGGCTTGGTGGTAGGTTTCTGAAATATCACAATTAGGGCATTCTACCACGTAACCACAGTCGCGACACATTACAAATGAAGAATAGCCACGACGATTAAGCATCAGTACGGTTTGTTCTTTTTTGGCGATGCGTTCTTTGATTTTTTCTAGTAATTCCGTAGAAAATTCTGTGCGATTTTCTTTTCTTAGCTCTTCTCGCATATCTACTACGCTTACTTCTGGCATTGCCCTATCGTTCACGCGGCTTGGTAATTCTATCAGCGTATATACCCCTTTTTTCGCTCTTGCAAAAGACTCGAGGGATGGTGTAGCGCTTCCTAATACTACTGGGCATTGATATTTATTCGCGCGCCAAATCGCAACATCACGTGCATGATAGCGTGGATTATCTTCTTGTTTATAACTTGCTTCGTGTTCTTCATCAATAATAATAATTCCTAAGTTTTCAAATGGGGCAAAAACAGCTGAACGGGCTCCAACTACCACACGAGCTTCTTTTCGTTCAATTTTACGCCATTCATCATATTTTTCTCCGGAAGAGAGCGCGCTATGAAGGACTGCTACTTCACTTCCAAAACGGCTTTTAAATCGTTCTACCATTTGCGGTGTAAGAGAAATTTCTGGAACTAAAACAATTGCTTCTTTGCCTTCTTTTAGTTTGGCTTCAATTGTTTGCAAGTAGATTTCCGTCTTTCCGCTCCCAGTAACTCCGTGAATTAAAAAAGTTTCTTGCTCGGTAGCGCTACTAATTTTTTCGCATGCAATTTGTTGGTCTGGTAAAAGGGTTAATGCTTCACTTTTTTCAAATTGGTGATTTTCATAAGGATCACGTGAAACGACCTTTTCAGAAATCGTAATAATGCCTTGTTCAGCTAGTTTTTTGATAGTTGCTTCGGATGTTTCTGCTTGTTTTTTTAACTCTGTGGCAGGGATTTCTGTACCTTGAAACATTTGGAAAAATGCTAAAACACGTGACTGCGCTTTGGCATTCTTAGGCATATCTTCTATTATTTCAGCCAATTGAAGAGGTGTTTTAAGGCAATTAATTACACGCACTTTTTTATTTGTAATTTTATTTTTAACTTGATACACTACTTCGACACTACCGTCTCTAACCCATTTACCAAGTGGTTTCAGTAAATTCCTTGCTTCGGCTACTTTCCAGTCAAGTGTCTCGTAACCTTCAAATAAATGTTCTAATTCTGTATTTTCCTCATCTAATCGCAGAAAATATTTTTCGTATTTCGCCCGTAGAGCAGCTGGCAGCATTGCTTGGTAGGCTGATACTCGAAAACTAAGTGTATCCTCAGCTAACCAATCGCCTAGTTCCATTAGTTCCTCATTTAATACTGGAATTAAATCCATCACGCCTTCAATACCTTTTAACTTGGGGTTTTCTTCTGTTTCACTAAGTTCGGTAACAAATCCTTGTATTTTACGGTTTCCAAATGGGACACTAACTCGCATTCCTGGTCGGATAAGCTCTTCTAAATCTTCGGGAATAAAATAATCAAATGGACGGTCCACTTGCATGGCTGGAACGTCCACAATCACTTTTGCTATGTTAATCATTGGTTCACTTCCTTAAAAGGTTAGCGGCTTCTTGTATAATATGTTCGGCAACTTTTCTTTTATCTAACAATGGTAAAGCTTCACTTGTCCCATCTTTTCGGTAAAAGGTTACAATATTAGTATCTGCAGAAAATCCTGCACCTGCTTGACTAATATTATTTGCAACGATTAAATCTGCATTTTTAGTAGTTAATTTTTTTTGTGCATTTTCTGCTAAATTTTCTGTTTCTGCGGCAAAACCGATAACGACTTGCTGTGCGGTTTTATTTTGACCAATTTCCAGTAAAATATCTTTCGTCCGTTTCATTTCAATTTGAAAATCTCCGGGTTGTTTTTTTATTTTTTGCTTGGAAAATTTGGCTGGCGTATAGTCAGCAACAGCAGCAGTCATTACAAAAACAGATTGGTTCGCTTGCTTTTTTTTCACCGCTTGATACATTTCTTCTGCTGATTCCACATATTCTACTTCTACATGAGGCGGAACTGGTAGTGTTTTGCTTGATGTGACTAATGTAACGTTAGCTCCTTGTCTTGCTGCTACTTCCGCAATCGCAAAACCCATCTTTCCTGTAGAATGATTCGTAAAATAACGCACTGGATCCAATTTTTCTTGTGTTGCACCAGCTGTAATTAGAATATTTTCACCTTGTAGTAAGGATTTATCTTCTTGAAAAAATTCTGCTATTCGCAAAACGATTTTTTCCGGTTCTTCTAAACGACCTCGGCCAACATAACCGCATGCCAAGTAGCCTTCTTCTGGTTCTATAAAACGAACACCATCTTGATAAAGACGATTAATATTTCGAACAACTGCTGGGTGCTGAATCATATGGACGTTCATCGCAGGAGCAACCCAGATTGGTGCTTCTGTTGCAAGAATGGTTGTAGTAACCATATCGTCTGCAATTCCGTTTGCCATTTTGCCAATTAGATTCGCCGTTGCGGGTGCGACAATTACTAAATCGGCCCAATCTGCCAAATCAATATGGGCAACAACGCTTGATTTTTTTTCATCAAAGGTATCTGTATATACATCGTTTTTTGATAATACTTGAAATGAAAGCGGTGGTACAAATTCTTGTGCATGATTTGTCATCATTACTTTCACATTTGCACCAGCTTGTGTTAATTTACTTGTAAGTGCGACTGCTTTATAAACAGCAATGCCACCAGACACTGCGAGTAAGATATTTTTTCCTTGCATATTAAGTCACCTCATTTTTATATAAAAACCATTCACTCTATTATACCTTAAATTAAGGTCTGACAAAACTATCAAGAAGTTCGAATTACACTTACTTTTACGCACCTTAAGAAAAAAGCCCCGCAATGAAGCGGAGCAGTTAATCTTATTTGTCGTCATTTTGTAAAACTAGTTTTCCAGCATGAATTTCTTCAAGTGCTTTCCCAACAAATTTGTCGGACTGATAGCCTGGAAGTACACCCTTATCATTTTCTAGTTGCATATAGCGTGCACGTTTAGCGGCCACTGTAACTAGCGAGTATTTTGAGTCGATTTTTAACAATAAATTATCAATTGATGGATATAACATCATTGTAATCCCTCCAACATTTTTTTGTAGCGATGAATTACTCGCTCAGTTTTTAAGTGTTCTGTTTCGACGATGCCTTTGATTTTTTGAACAGCTTTGTCAACTACATCATTTACTACAGCGTAATCATACGATGCCATCATTTCGATTTCTTTTTTTGCGGTTTCCATACGTTCTTCCACCACATCCATTGATTCTGTTCCCCGACCAATAATCCGGTTTTTTAATTCGGATAAGTCTGGCGGTGTTAAGAAAATGAAAATCCCTTCTGGCATCGCTTTTCGAACTTGCATAGCTCCTTGCACTTCAATTTCGAGAAAAATATCTATTCCTGCTTGTAACTTTTCCTCGACATATTCAAGCGGAGTGCCATAATAATTACCGACATACTCTGCATATTCTAACATTTTTCCGTCTGAAATAGCTTGTTCGAACACTTCCCGTGAACGAAAATAATAATCAACCCCGTCTTGTTCGCCTTCACGAGGAAGACGTGTTGTCATCGAGATGGAGTAATCAAAACTTGTTTCTGGGTCTTTAAAAACAGCTTCCCGAACAGTTCCTTTACCCACTCCAGATGGACCTGATAGCACAATTAACAGACCTCTTTCTGTCATTCTTTCCCCTCCTCGATATTATTCCACATTTTGCACTTGTTCGCGAATTTTTTCTAGCGTTGTTTTCATTTCCACAACTTGCTCGGTAATTCGGAGTGAACTAGCTTTGGATCCTATAGTATTAATTTCACGGTTCATTTCCTGGATAAGAAAATCTAATTTCCGACCTATTGGCTCGTCCAATAAAATAATACCATAAAACTGTTTCAAATGACTCTTAGTTCGTTCTACTTCTTCATTGATATCTGCTTTTTCTACTAAAAGAGCTACCTCTGTAAGAACTATATTTTGATCAAAATTTTCGCCAACAATAGATTGAAGGCGGTTTTCGATTTTTTCTTGGTAGTATTTTTCTAAAGCGGGAATTTCGTCCTGAATAATGTTTAGACTGTTTTCAAGCGTCGCAAGGTGTTGTCTGAAGTAAAGCAGCAATTCCGCACCTTCCATACTTCTCATCTCATCTAATCGCTTAGTTGCACGTGTGAGCGTTTCTAAGACTATGCCTTCTAATTCACTACTTGCTTCTGGTGCTTCTTCAATAGAAAGAAATGCTTGCTCATGTAGTAAATCACTCATTTTAGGTAAATCTGCTAATTCATATCTAGTGCTTGCTTGTTTAATAAAACGGTAATAGCTATCTGCAAGGTCCCAATCAATATGTAATTCACGTTTCGCAAGTTCTTCTCCGGTAATGGAAAAGAAACATTCTATTCGACCGCGTTTTATTTGCTTATTAACTATTTTTTTTAGTTTTCCTTCTAAGTAGGCAAGTTGTTTTGGCATCCGAAAAAGATATTCGGAATAGCGATGGTTGACTGCTTTTAATTCAATGGTTACTTTGAACGCCTCTGATTCTTTCGTTGCACGTCCAAATCCCGTCATGCTTTTCACCATTTGGCAAGACACCTCTCATTGCTTCAAGTCCTTCATCAGTTCACTTGAAATTTGTTCTGACTTCTTATTATACCAAAGCTACTTCATGCATACAATACATTTTCGGAATGTATGTTAAAATAGATAATAACTAACTCACAAAGGAATGATTAACTAATGGCGTTTGATGCAATGTTTTTAAAAGCAATGACCGAAGAACTTGCCGAACACGGTGAAAGTGGACGTATTATGAAAATTCACCAACCGTTTTCGCATGAACTTGTTTTATATATTCGAAAAAACCGTGAAAATAAACGTTTACTAATTTCTTCACATCCTAGTTACGCAAGAATTCAGTGGACGGATGATATTCCAGAAAACCCTGCCACACCACCTATGTTTTGCATGTTGCTTAGGAAGTATTTAGAAGGGGCAATTATTGAATCGATCACGCAACTTCCAGGGGAACGAATTTTGCAATTTAGTATTCGTGGCAAAGATGACATTGGCGAAAATCGATTTTGTGATTTATTTGTCGAAATTATGGGACGTCATAGTAATATCACGCTGGTTGATCGCGCCAAAAATGTGATTGTTGATTGCATTAAACATATTTCTCCTGCACAAAATAGTTATAGAACCCTACTTCCAGGAGCGACTTATATTTTACCGCCAACAACCGATAAATTAAATCCATTCGAGGTTACTTCCGAGCAAATTTTAAATCGTCTTGATTTTCCGGCAGGGCGAATCGATAAACAGCTTGTCCAAAATTTTGCAGGATTTAGTCCTTTGCTTGCCCGTGAAATTGTTTTTCGTGCAGGAAATTTAACAGCTGACTCGCTTGTTTCTGCCTTTTATGAAGTGATTAAACTCGTAAATGAACATTTAGGAAGAGCTGCTGTTCCTAACAAATGGCATATTCAAAATAAGGAAGATTATTATTTCTTCCCGCTTCGACATGTGGATGCAGACCTTACTGAATTCGCTCAGTTAAGCACGTTGCTAGATAATTTTTATATTGGAAAAGCTCGACGTGATCGTGTGCATCAATTCGCCCATGATTTGGAAAAACTATTATCTAATGAACTGGCTAGAAGTAGACTCAAAATCGAAAAATTAGAAAATACCTTACTTGAAACAGAAAAAGCTGATATTTACCGCATCCAAGGTGAACTTTTAACAGCCAATCTGCATTTAATGGAACGTGGTATGGAAGAAATCTCTGTAGAAAATTTTTATGATGATATGAAAAAAATAACGATTTCGCTTAATTCACGGAAAACGCCGTCTGCCAATGCACAAAGTTATTTCAGTCGCTATCAAAAATTGCGAAATGCTGTCGAAGTTGTAAAAGAGCAAATTTTGCTGACTAAAGAGGAAATCACTTATCTAGAATCAGTCGAATCACAGCTGGAAACGTCTGGTCCGCAAGATGTGGAAGAAATTCGTCAAGAACTTGCTGAACAAGGCTATCTTCGTTATAAACAGAAAAAAGGGAATCGCAAAAAAGTCACCTTGCCAACACCCGAAAAATATACTTCTTCAACTGGATTATCCATTTTAGTTGGAAAGAATAATAAGCAAAATGATTATTTAACGAATAAATTAGCGCGAAATAATGATCTTTGGTTCCATGTGAAGGATTTACCTGGTTCACATGTTGTAATTCAATCAAATAATCCTGACGAAACCTCAATTACGGAAGCTGCGATGATTGCCGCTTATTATTCCAAAGCGAGACTATCAGCAACAGTCCCGGTCGATGGTACACTAGTTAAATATGTAAAAAAACCAAATGGTGCAAAACCAGGTTATGTGATTTATGATAACCAAACAACTTATTTTGTAACACCTGATGAAAAATTGGTTTTATCTTTAAAAAATTAATTATCTAAAAAACAGATACCTTAAGTTATATGGTATCTGTTTTTATGTTGATAAGACTCCACATTACTAATTCATTGCTGCCTTCAAATATAACGGATTGTTATCTTTTTTTAGCACAACCATACAGCTCGCCTAGTTCCACTATTGTCCATTGCGGAAAAAAACATGTAACTTTACAAAATTAAAATACCGTTTTTTCTTACGCTCTTTAGGGTAAATATACTATTGACTTTACTTTGAACTAGGGAGGATGATTGTGATATGAAAATTTTATTAATTGGTGCTTCTGGTACACTCGGTTCTGCGGTGAAAGAACGCTTGGAGAAAAAAGCTGATGTGATAACTGCTGGAAGACATAGTGGTGATGTAACGGTTGATATTACAAGTGTCGATAGTATTAAAAATATGTATACGCAAGTTGGTAAAGTGGATGCGATTGTTTCTGCGACTGGTAGCGCCACTTTTTCCCCATTGACTGAATTAACACCTGAAAAAAATGCGGTAACAATTAGTAGTAAATTAGGTGGTCAAATTAATTTGGTTTTACTTGGAATTGACTCGCTAAATGATAATGGTAGTTTTACTTTAACTACAGGAATTATGATGGAAGATCCCATTGTCCAAGGAGCTTCGGCTGCGATGGCAAATGGTGCGGTTACTGCTTTTGCTAAATCTGCCGCGATTGAAATGCCACGTGGAATTCGTATTAATACGGTAAGTCCGAATGTACTAGAAGAATCTTGGGAGAGACTGGAACCTTTTTTCCAAGGTTTTGAGCCAGTTCCAGCAAAACGAGTTGCTCGTGCTTTTGAGAAAAGTGTTTTTGGAGCACAAACAGGTGAAAGTTACCGGATTTATTAATACAAAAAGGGAAACACGATAATTTCATGTTTCCCTTTGTTTTATTTACCCCAAGTTTCTGGATTTTGTTTCCATTCTTTTAGGGTTTGCATATCTTCTTTAGATACATAATTTTTTGTAAGCGCGACTTCAATTAATTCATCATAATTCGTAAGCGTAACTAGTTTTGTATCCGCTTCTGCCAGTAATTTCTTGCCTTTGTCTAAACCATATGTAAAGATGGCTGCAATCCCAAGCACTTCAGTTCCTGCTTCTTCTAGCGCTTCAACTGCTTTTAGTGAGCTGCCTCCTGTAGAAATTAAATCTTCAATTACTACGACTTTTTGCCCTTTTGCAATCGGTCCTTCAATTTGGTTGCCTTTGCCGTGTTCTTTCGCTTTAGAACGAACATAGACCATTGGTAAATCTAACAAATCACTAACCCAAGCAGCGTGAGGAATTCCAGCTGTTGCAGTTCCAGCGATTACATCTACATCCCCAAAATTTTCTTTTATTTTTTCTGCAAGAGCTGCCGCAATAAACTGACGAACTTTTGGGAAACCAAGTGTTAGACGGTTATCGCAATAAATCGGTGACTTAATTCCTGATGCCCAAGTAAATGGATCATTTGGTTTTAAAAATACTGCCTTTATTTCTAATAATTGTTCTGCTACTTGCTTTTCTGAACTCATGCATTCCACTCCTTTAATACTTGCTTATATGCGGCTACCGGGTCCGCTGCTCGAGTAATCGAACGACCAACAACGATATGAGAAGAACCAATTAAACGGGCTTTTTCAGGGGTTACCACACGGATTTGATCATCTGCTGCATCACTTGCAAGTCGAATTCCTGGTGTAACACGTAAAAAGTCTGCACCATTTCTTAATTTGATTTCTTCTGCTTCAAGCGCCGAGCAAACAACTCCATCTAAGCCGGCTTGTTTCGTTATGTCACTGTAATGAATGACTGATTCTAGCAAACTTGCCTTTATTAATTGTTCCGTATGCATATCTGCTTCACTTGTGCTTGTAAGTTGGGTCACAGCAATCAGTAATGGACGTTTACCACTTTTGGTACCCATTTCTAGTCCTTCACGTGCAGCTTCCATCATTTTTTTTCCACCTGCCGCATGAACATTAACCATATCTACTCCTATTTCCGCCAAAGAAGTCATCGCACTTTTGACAGTGTTAGGAATATCGTGGAGCTTTAAATCTAGAAAAATTTGGTGATTTTGTTGTTTGATCTTTTCAACAATCGCCGGACCATTACCATAAAAAAGTTCCATTCCCACTTTTACTGATAAAGATTCTCCGGAAAATTTAGCTAAAAAGTCATCTACTTCTTGGGTTGTTTGAAAATCCAGTGCGATAATTGGTTTATTCATTGATTTTCTCGCTCCTTTTTGAGTTGTTTTAAGGAAGAAATGTTCAGTTCATCCATACGCTTGGGTAATTCAGTAATTAATTTTGGACAAATAAATGGGTCTGTAAAATTCATTGTTCCAACGGCTACTGCATCTGCCCCTGCAATCAAGAATTCTAATACATCATCTACCGTTTGCACGCCGCCCATCCCAATAATTGGAATATTACTTACCGCTCGTACTTGGTGGATCATTCGTATCGCTACTGGTTTTATCGCTGGACCAGAAAGCCCGCCGGTTCCATTGGCAATGATTGGTTTTCTTGTTTTTAAATCAATTCTCATGCCAAGTAAGGTGTTTATCATCGTTAGGCCATCCGCACCAGCTGCTTCAATTGCTTGGGCGATGGAAACAATATCTGCCACATTTGGAGATAATTTAACATAAACTGGAACACTCGCTACCGCTTTAACTGCTTTGGTTAAACGATGGGCTACTTCAGGATCTGTTCCAAATGCAATCCCACCGTGCTTTACATTGGGACAGGAAATATTTAATTCAATTGCCTTAACCGCTTTGGATTCGCCAATTCGTGCACAAACCTGAACGTAATCTTCTTCTGTTGCCCCTGCGACATTAGCAATAATTGGTGTATCAAATTGCTCTAAAAATGGTAATTCATGAGCTAAAACGTGTTCTAAACCAGGATTTTGCAAGCCGATTGCATTTAACATCCCACTAGCTGTTTCTGCTACTCGAGGGGTTAAATTCCCTTGTCTTGGCTCTGGTGTAACTGCTTTTGCCATAATGGCTCCTAGTTCGTTTAAATCATAATAGTTACTGTATTCTTGTCCAAAGCCAAAGCAACCTGAAGCAGGCATAATCGGATTTTTCAGTGATAAACCAGGGATTTCTACCGCTAATCGATTCATAATGTCACCTCATCCGCACGAAATACTGGGCCATCCACACATACTTTAAATTGTTCCTCTGCTACTTTTGCTTTGGAACAAACACATGCATAACACGCACCAATCCCACAAGCCATTCGTTCTTCTAAAGAAAGATAGGTTTTCGTTTCTGGAAAACTGGCTTTCACTGCTTGCAACATTGCTTTTGGTCCACAGCTAAAAATCACATCTGGTTCTGCCTTGAATTTCTTGGTAATATCTGTGACAAAACCTTGTGTTCCGGCTGTTCCGTCCACGGTCGCAATATGCACTTTTCCGTATTCCAACATTTCCTTTTGATAAAAACAGTCTTTCGCAGATTGGAACCCGTTTACAAACGTTACTTGTATGCCTTTTTCAGCTAATTCTTTCCCAAGTTGATACATTGGAGGAACACCGATGCCACCCCCAATTAAAAGGGCTGTTTTTGCAGTTGGAGCCGCATTAATGTCAAATCCTTTACCAAGGGGACCTAAAACATCAACTGTATCTCCTTCGACTAATTCGCTAAAATCTCTCGTCCCGTCACCTTCCACTCGGTATAACAGAATGCAGGTTTTTGCTGTTTTATCGTACGAACAAATACTAATTGGTCGTCTCATAAGCAAATCAGTACGACTTGGCTTAAGCATTAAAAACTGACCTGGTGACATATCTGCCACACATTCTCCTGTTAAAATTAATTCATATACCTTATCGGCAATTTCTGTTTGCTGAATGACTTTCATTTCCGTCTGTAACACGGTTCCACCCCGTTTCTTCTATATTAAATATATGCTTTTGGTTGTTTTACGACACTTGTATTCATCGCTTCAAGTTCAAAAGAGCGTGATTCTAATACACGTAAGATTGCTTCTGCGGTATCTAGCGAAGTACAAACTGGAATCCCATTTTCAACGGACTCACGGCGAATTTGGAAACCATCTCGCTCAGGACGTTTACCTGTTGTTAAGGTGTTCACTACAAGTGTTACCTGACCACAACGAATGTAATCAATGAGCGTCTCTTGATTTTCACCGATTTTTTTCACTTGTGAAACTGGGATCTTCGCTTCATCCAAAGTGCTTGCAGTTCCTTTAGTTGCCATGATTGTAAAGCCAATTTGGTTAAAGCGTTTTGCCAGCTCTACTGCTTCTTCTTTATCACGATCAGCTACTGTTAAAAGTACTGTTCCATAATCATGCATGGTTGTTCCACTTGCAACAAAACCTTTATAAAGAGCTTTTTCCAGTGTGACATCTTTCCCCATAACTTCCCCTGTTGATTTCATTTCAGGTCCTAATGAAGTATCTACACTACGTAGTTTCGCAAAAGAAAACACGGGTACTTTCACGAAAATTTCTTGTTTTTCTGGTGCAAGCCCTGGTGTGTATCCAAGCTCAGTTAGTTTTTCTCCAAGAATGACTTTAGTTGCCACATTAGCCATTGGAATTTCAGTAATTTTACTTAAAAATGGCGCGGTTCGGCTGGAACGTGGATTCACTTCGATAACGAAAACCTCTTCACCGTCCACCACATATTGGATATTAAGCATCCCGATAATATTTAATCCGGTGGCAAGTCTAGTTGTATAATCAACAATTGTGTTTTTCACATTTTCACTAAGACGTTGCGCTGGATAAACAGCAATGGAGTCTCCTGAATGGACGCCTGCACGTTCAATATGTTCCATAATTCCAGGGATAAGAACGTTTTCTCCATCACTAATGGCATCCACTTCTACTTCTTGTCCGCTAACATAACGATCTACTAAAACTGGGTGTTTAGGATTTACTTTTACAGCGTTTGTCATATAATGTTTCAATGCTTCTTCTGATTCCACGATTTCCATTGCTCGACCGCCAAGTACATAAGATGGACGAACTAGCACTGGATAACCGATATTTGTTGCTACTTTAATTGCTTCCTCTACAGAAGTGGCTGTTTTTCCAGCTGGTTGCGGGATTTGTAAAATTTCTAGTGCTTTTTCAAAAGCATCTCGGTTTTCGGCACGATCTGTATCTTCTAAGCTTGTTCCCAGAATTTTTACGCCACGTTTGGATAATCCGTCTGCTAAATTAATGGCAGTTTGACCACCGAATTGAACGACAACGCCAATTGGTTGTTCGATTTCAATCACGTGCATAACATCTTCAAGTGTTAATGGTTCAAAATAAAGCTTATCAGAAATACTAAAGTCTGTTGAAACCGTTTCTGGGTTATTATTAATGATAATTGCTTCATAACCAGCTTGTTGAATTGCCCATACTGAATGCACTGTTGCATAGTCGAATTCAACCCCTTGCCCAATTCGGATTGGACCTGATCCAAGTACAATGACACTTTCTTTGGCAGAGCGTGTAGACTCATTTTCTTCTTCATAAGTACTATAAAAATATGGTGTAGTTGATTCAAATTCTGCTGCACAAGTATCAACCATTTTATAAACAGGGAAAATATTTTGTTTTTTACGAATGTCATAAATTTCTTGTTCAGATATGTTCCAACAAGTCGCTAAGAATGCATCAGAAAATCCTGCTCGTTTGGCTTCTGTTAACACTTCTAAATTGTTTGGATTTTCTTTAATACGTGTTTCTAATTCAATTGTTTTGCTTAATTTATAAAGGAAGAATAAATCAATTTTTGTCTTTTCATGAAGTTGTTCGATTGTTTGCCCACGACGAAGTGCTGCTGCTAGGAAAAACAGACGGTCATCTTCTGGGAAACAAATTTTACGTTCCAATGTTTCGGCATCCGCATTCTCTGCTTCTTCTAATAAAAGGTGATTAGCGCCAACTTCTAACGAGCGAACAGCTTTTAAAAGTGCTTCTTCCCATGAGCGACCAATTGCCATTACTTCCCCAGTTGCTTTCATTTGTGTTCCTAAACGACGATCTGCTTGTTCAAATTTATCAAAAGCAAACCGTGGAATCTTAGCAACCACATAATCAAGTGCAGGTTCAAAATGAGCAAAAGTAGTTCCTGTTACAGGGTTTTTCACTTCATCAAGCGTTAATCCAACCGCAATTTTCGCTGCTAGTTTGGCAATTGGATAACCTGTTGCTTTCGATGCTAGAGCAGATGAACGGCTCACACGTGGATTTACTTCAATAACATAGTAATTGTAGCTATCTGGATCGAGCGCAAGTTGTACATTACAACCACCTTCAATTTCTAAAGCACGGATAATTTTTAGTGATACATCGCGAAGTAGTTGGTATTCACGATCAGCTAAGGTTTGACTAGGTGCCACAACAATAGAATCACCAGTGTGGATGCCGACTGGATCAATATTTTCCATGTTACAAACAACCATCGCATTATTATTTGCATCTCGCATCACTTCATATTCCACTTCTTTAAAACCAGCAATACTTTTTTCAAGTAAACATTGCGTCACTGGACTGAGTTTTAAACCACTCGTTACTGTTTCAATTAGTTCTTGTTCATTATGGCAAATCCCACCGCCAGAACCACCAAGCGTATATGCTGGACGAACAATTACTGGATAACCAATTCTTTCTACAAAATTATAAGCTTCGTCCAAATTATGGATAATATCACTTTCTGGTACTGGTTCTCCTAGTTCATTCATTAAATCACGAAATGCTTCCCGGTCTTCTGCTTTTTTAATAGCTGTTAAATCTGTTCCAAGTACTTCAACATTACATTCTGCCAAAATTCCAGCTTCGGAAAGTTCCATTGCCATATTTAATCCTGTTTGTCCACCAAGTGTTGGTAAAATCGCATCTGGACGTTCTTTACGAATAATACGTGATACAAAGTCAAGTGTAATTGGCTCGATATAGACTTTATCAGCCATTTCTGCATCGGTCATAATAGTTGCCGGATTAGAGTTAACTAATACCACTCGGTAACCTTCTTCTCTTAAACTTAGACAAGCTTGCGTTCCAGCGTAATCAAATTCGGCAGCTTGACCAATTACAATTGGACCAGAACCGATAACTAAAATCGTTTTTATATCGTCACGTCTAGGCATGTAGTTCACCCTCCTCTTTTACATTCATCATTTCCATAAATTCATCAAACAAATAATTAACATCACTAGGTCCTGGATTTGCTTCTGGATGGTATTGCACTGTGTATGCTTGGAATTCTTTATGAGCAAGCCCTTCCACAGTGTCATCATTTATTTCAATATGTGTTATTTTTAAATCAGTATCTAGTAGAGAATCTTTGTCGACCGCATAACCATGATTTTGAGCTGTAAAATCAACCCGTCCTGTTGCTAGTTCTTTTACTGGGTGATTTGCGCCGCGATGGCCAAATTTCAGTTTAAAAGTATCCGCGCCATTCGCTAGGGCAAATAATTGATGTCCTAAGCAAATTCCAAACAGTGGTAACTTACCTTGAATCCCGCGAATCATTTCTAGTGCTTCCGGAACATCTTTCGGGTCTCCTGGTCCGTTTGAAAGCATCACGCCATCTGGATGCATGGATAAAATTTCTTCTGCCGTTGTATTATAAGGAACTACTGTCACATAACAATTACGTTTATTTAACTCTCGTAAAATCGAACTTTTCACGCCATAATCTACTAATACAACCCGTTTGCCATCTCCAGGGCTTGCGAACGCTTTTGCAGAGGAAACTTCATGTACTTGATCAATTGGTAAGCGCACCGAGCGTAAATGATGTAATAATTCTTCTTTATTAGCTGTTTCAGCAGCTAGAATTCCTTTTAGCGTGCCTTCTTTACGAATCAATTTGGTTAACTTACGCGTATCAATTCCAGCAATTCCCGGAATACCTTTTTCTTTCAAAAATTCATTTAAAGTAAGTTGGTTGCGCCAGTTGGATGGATATTCTGCTGCTTCTCTAACTACAACACCTTTCACTGCTGGATTAATCGATTCAAAATCATCGCGGTTTACGCCATAATTTCCAACGAGTGGATAGGTAAATGTAATAATTTGACCATAATAAGAAGGGTCGGTGATTGTTTCTTGATAACCTGTCATCCCTGTATTGAACACCACTTCACCGATTGTTTCTTTTTCACTACCAATCGCATCACCAATAAAGTAATTGCCATCTTCTAGCATTAAAATCCGCTTTTTCATTTTATTTCCCCCTCATTATAAACCAATTTTCCTTCTGCAAAAGTTGCTACCGGCCAGCCAAAACAAGTTTCTCCTGTAAATGGTGTATTTCGACCTTTTGAATAAAATGTTGTTGGATCAATTTTGCTTTCTTTTGCTAAGTCAAGGACAACAATATCTGCTACTGCGCCTTCTTCTAATTTGCCATAAGGAAGTTGAAAACACTCCGCAGGTTTCACGGTCATCCAGTCAATCAACTGTTTTAATGTCCATTCCTTTGTTTTTACAAAATGAGTATAAAGCAGTGGGAAAGCTGTCTCTAAACCAACAATACCAAATGCTGCTTTCTCCATCGGTACATTTTTCTCTTCTGCTGCATGTGGTGCGTGGTCTGTAGCAATAAAATCAATCGTTCCATCTAGTAAACCAGCTAACAGTGCCGCACGATCTTCCTTACTTCTTAGTGGTGGATTCATTTTCCAATTTCCATCATTACCTGGAATATCTTCTTCATCCAAAATTAAGTGATGCGGTGAAACTTCTGCAGTTACGCGAATTCCAGCTCGTTTAGCATCTCGAACAACACGAACAGATTCTTTAGTGGAAATATGGCAGACATGGTAATGACAACCAGCTGCTTCTGCAAGTAACACATCCCGAGCAATTTGAACGGATTCAGCAATATTTGGTATTCCCTTTAGTCCTTCTTTTTTAGCAAAAGCACCATCATGTACAACACCGCCGTAAATAAGCGAATTATCTTCACAGTGAGCCACAATCGCCTTATTCAGTTTTGCAGCTTGCTTCATTGCTTCATACATTGTACCCGCAAGTTGTACACCAACACCGTCATCTGTAAAAGCAAAGGCTCCCGCTTGTGTTAAAGCTTCCATATCAACTAATTCATCTGTTCCAAGACTTGTTGTAATCGAAGCGTAAGGTAAAACACGAACTTTAGCTGTTTCTTGGATTAACGCTTGTAAACTTTCCATTCTTGCTTTGGAATCAGGGACAGGTTTCGTATTTGGCATGGAACAAATAGTTGTATAACCACCACGTGCGGCCGCTTCTGTTCCAGTCAAAATGGTTTCTTTATGTTCTCCGCCTGGTTCACGAAGATGTACATGAACATCGATAAAGCCTGGTGCAATTACTTTTTCAGATGCATCAAATACTTCTCCACTAGTTACATCAATTGAATCAGCAATTAAGTTCACTTTTCCATTTTGAATCAGTATGTCTTTACTTTCTAGTTCGCCTGCTTCATTTAGAATTTGTCCATTTTTTAATACGTACATGTTTTCGCCCTCATTTCCTGTTCTTTTAAAATCGATTCTAATATCGCCATTCTTATAAAAACGCCATTTGTCATTTGCGTAACAATGCGTGATTTTTCGCATTCCACTAAGCTATCTGCAATTTCGACGTCACGGTTTACAGGACTTGGATGCATAATAATCGCATTTGTTTTTAATTTTTCTGCCCGTTCCGTTGTTAGTCCAAATTTAGTATGATAACTTTCTTTTGTAAATTGTTCTGTTCCACTATGTCGCTCATGTTGTACCCTTAAAAGCATCATAACATCTACTTTTTCAACAATTTCATCTACTGGTAAGTAAGTTCCAAATTTTAAGTAGCTTTCATCAAACCATTCTCTTGGTCCTGAAAAGAATAGCTCTGCACCAAGACGTTTTAAAACTTTCATATTGGAGTTGGCTACTCTACTATGTCGAATATCTCCAGCAATCGCGACTTTCAACCCTTGAAAAGTCCCAAACTGTTCTTTTATCGTGAATAAATCAAGTAAAGACTGACTAGGATGTTCACCGCAGCCATCTCCACCATTTACAAGCGCGATGTCTAAATCCCTAAGTTCCTCATAGTAATTTTCTTCTGAATGTCGAATAACTGCCACATTCACGCCAACCGCCTGCATCGTAAGAAGTGTATCGTACAATGTTTCTCCTTTAGTCATGCTAGAACTTGCTGCATCGAAGGAAACCACTTCCACACCTAGTTTTTTCTCTGCTACTTCAAAACTAGTAAGCGTTCTTGTGCTCGGTTCAAAAAACATATTAACTGCAAAGGCTTGTTCATTAAAAGTTGCTTTTTTTCCTTGTTTAAACAGTGCCGCCTGTTCTAATAACTGCTCGATTTCAGCGATAGATAAAGCTTCCATTGATACTAAATTTTTCATCCTTGAGCGCCACCTTTTCCGTTTCTTTTTATACAAAAACCTCTGAATCGTACTTTCTGCAGAGGTTTTTTGTTATGTGTAAGTTATGCTGATTTATGTTTGGCTGGTAAAACTAGATTTAAGATAATCCCAATTACTGCTGCAAGAGCCATACCAGAAAGCTCAAAAGTTCCAGCTTTAATGAATAAACCACCAATTCCAACAACAAGCACAACCGAAGCGATAATCATATTTCGATTGATACTTAAATCAATTTGGTTTTCAATCATCATTCGAAGTCCACTTGTTGCAATAACTCCGAAAAGTAGCAGAGAAATTCCACCTAGAACTGCTGATGGAACAGAAGTAATTACGGCATTAATGTAGCCAATAAAGCCAAACAGGATGGCGAATACTGCCGCTCCCCCGATAACAAACACACTATATACTTTTGTAATTGCCAAGACACCAATGTTTTCGCCGTAAGTAGTTACTGGTGGTCCGCCGACTAGCGATGCGATAATCGAAGCAGTACCATCCCCAAGAAGCGAACGGTGAAGTCCTGGATCTTTAAAGAAGTTTTTATTTGTAATTCTGTTTAGTAATAATTGATGTCCCATATGTTCAGCCATTGTGACAAAAGCAAGTGGCGCCATACTTAGAACAACCGAAATCGTAACAACTGGATCAACATTCACAAATGGAATAGTGAAATCGGGAATTTGGAAGAAGGAAGCATTTTTAATTAATGTATAGTCGACCATTCCAAAAGCCATACTTGCTAAGTAACCCACTGTAAAACCGAAAAGAATCGGAATCAAGCCCATAAAACCTTTGAAAAACATCATAGCAATAATCGTTGCAAGTAACGTGATTAACGCAACTCCAAGTGTTTTTAAATCATAAGACCCATTGTTTGTCCCCATTGCCATCGCTGCGGCACTTGGAGCAAGTGATAAACCGATAACCATAATAACTGGTCCAACTACAATTGGCGGTAACACTTTATGAATCCAGTCAACCCCTGCGTAGTAAACAATTAGCGAAACAATCGCATAAACTACTCCGACTGAAAAGGTTCCAACCATTACCGCACCAGGACCTCCACCGGATTTTGCTGTCAAAAGAGCAGTAATTGGTGCAATAAACGCAAACGAGGAGCCTAGATATGCAGGAATCTTCCCACGAGTAATTACTAAATATGCAAGCGTCCCGAGTCCGCTAGATACAAGCGCAACTCCCGGACTTAAACCTGTCACACTTGGTACAAAAATAGTGGAACCAAACATGGTAAACAGGTGTTGAATACTAAGGATAATCCATTTATTTAGACTTGGTTTTTCATGGATGTCAAGAACTGGTTTTGTTGTATTTTCGATTGTTTCTGTCATTTTTTTCCCTCTCTTCTCATAAAAAATACCCCTTGTCTGCAATGGACAAAGAGTATAGAATAATCCCCTATAGAAATTAATCACTCTTTGTCAGCCTCACAGGACTGCTTTTAAAAAAGTGTTACATTTATTCGTTTTTGTTAATAATTACTGCATCTTCTGCATGATCTACATCCGTTAGCCGAACTTCCACTCGTTCATTCCCAGACGTTGGTATATTTTTCCCAACATAATCTGCTCTGATTGGCAGTTCTCTATGACCACGATCTGCAAGAACAGCTAAATGAATTTGTGCTGGTCTACCCACATCCATTAGCGCGTCCATTGCGGCACGCACTGTTCGACCGGTATAAAGCACATCATCGACAAGTACTACTTTCTTTCCATTGATATCAAAAGGAATATTCGTACCATGGACAGCGGGTTCTCGAGTGGCATCATCTTTGAAAGATAAATCATCTCGGTAAAGGGTAATATCAATATCGCCAACTGGAATATCTATTCCCTCGATTTCAAGAATACGTGTATGAAGTCTTTGCGCTAAATAAATGCCTCGTGTTTTAATGCCAACAAGAGCTAAATTTTGAGTACCTTTATTTCGCTCAATAATTTCGTAACTTACACGAGTAAGCGCGCGTTTGATTGCTGCTTCATCCATGACAACTACTTGTTTTTGCATCCGAAATCGCTCCTTTTGTGCAAAAAAATAACCCTCTGCCAGTATAAGCAAGGGAACGTGTACGAGTATATAAATATCCCGTCAATTATCGTCACCTTCTTAGCCTCTCTGGACTATGTTAAAGGACTTTATTTCATTAAACTAATCTTACCTGATTGAACTTTCCTTGTCAATAAAAAAATCCAAACTATGTTATACTAATAATATTAAAATAAAGGAGGCCAAACTTATGGCTACATCTAAAGCAAAAAAACAGCGCCAAAAATTAGTCCGCGAAGGCCATTTAAATCCAGAAATCAAAAGAAGCCCCTTTGCGCTAATTGATTTAAGCTCCAAACAAACAAAAACAAAAAAAGGGTATCTTTATAGTAAGAAAGAGAAGAATCGCCAAATAGATGATTCTTTTTTTGTGGTTTTTTTTAAGTTTCCCCATTTTCTCCGCAAAACCATTGAAAATCTCCCTGCCTCTTTTAACTATTCTTCCTTGCTGTAGAGTCTCTCTTCGTTTTATTTGCATTTATAATGATGCCATTATTATTCACTATAATAAGCCACAGATCAATTCAACATCATTAAAACTAACGAAATGTCATTTTAAAAAAACAGGTACATAAAAAGCAGAAATCAATATATAAAGCCATCTTTTTAAATGGATTATATCAGATTTCTGCTAATTTTTTATAAAAGCACTTTGCTTTAATTTCTATTATGATTCTTGACGCAACGCTTTTAATGCCGCTTCAAAAGAACTTGGTAGCGGTGCTTCAAATGTCATACGTTCCTTAGTTGTTGGGTGGTCGAATCCTAATTTTGCTGCATGAAGAAATTGACCATTACCCTTTATCGTATTTTTAGGACCATATTTAGGATCACCAGCTAGTGGATGTCCGATATACTTTAGATGCACACGGATTTGGTGTGTTCGACCTGTATCCAGTTTACAATTAATAAGTGTATAACCTTCTAATCGTTCAATAACTTCAAAATGAGTTCTTGCTTCCTTGCCATCACGAACTACAGCCATTTTTTGACGATCTTCTTTTGCACGTCCGATTGGAGCCTCAATAGTTCCTTTTTGATGAACAATGTCACCATGAACCAGTGCTATATATTCTCTATCAGAAGTTTTATCTTTCAATTGTTTAGCAAGCGATTCGTGCGCATGGTCATTTTTAGCCACCATAAGTAAGCCAGAAGTATCTTTATCAATACGATGGACAATCCCTGGACGAATTTTGCCATTAATACCCGATAAATCATCACAATGAAAAAGAAGCGCATTAACAAGTGTACCACTCGCATGTCCTGCTGAAGGATGAACCACCATTCCTTCAGGTTTATTTACAACAAGCATATCTTTATCTTCAAAGTAAATATCTAGCGGAATATCTTCTGCGAGTACTTCTAATTCTTCCGGTTCACGAACTTCTAGCAGAATTTCATCACCAACTTGTACTTTATAATTGGGCTTAGCTACTTCTCCGTTTACAGTAATATCTCCACTTTTCAGCATTAATTGAATGGCTGAACGGCTTTTTCCAGTTAATTCAGCAACTGCTTTATCAATCCGTTCACGTGCATGACTCTCTTCTATAATTAATCTTTCATTCTGCATTATTTAATTCCTTTCGTTTTGCGGTCGTCAATAAAAACATACACGAGCATCAGTACGACACCAACTGAAAGCGAGGCATCTGCCACATTGAAAATAGGAAAATAATAATTTCCCCATACAGTTTGGACAAAATCTACTACTTCTTGATGCAAGACCCGGTCGATAAAATTACCAATTGCACCACCTAAAATAAACGCTAAACTAACAGAAAATAGTCGTTTTCCTTTGGCATATTTTTGCATAATATAAATTATAATTCCAATAACAATAACAGTAATAAGATAGAAAAACCACATATGCCCTTCTAAAATACTCCAAGCTGCTCCGTTATTACGGTAACTTGTCCAGTATAGAAAACCAGGGATAACTTCTATTTTTTGACCAATTTCCATGTTTTGAACAACAATCCATTTAGTCAATTGATCTAGCGCAATTACGGCTAGGGTAATTAGATAATAATACATTTTCCGAACCCTCATTTCACATCGGTTAGATAAAAGTATGCGCGCGCAAGTCGAAACAACAAGCGCGCCATACTTCTTTAGTTATTGTATGATAAATTGAAGCAAAAATAAAGCAGCAATTACATACATGACTGGTGAAGTTCGCTCTTTATTTTTCGTGAAAACACGAAGAATTGGATACGCAATAAAACCAGCCGCAATTCCGTCTGCAATACTATACGTTAATGGGATAAGCACAATAATAAGTAATGCTGAAAAAGTCTCTGCCGCACTTGATAAGTCCATTTCTTTAAATTCTTGTAGCATGGACATCCCAATCACAATTAAAACTGGTGCAATCGCGCTATTTGGAATAAAAGATATCACTGGCATTAAGAACAGTGAGGCAATAAAGAAAAGCCCCGTTGTTACACTTGCAAGACCTGTTTTTGCTCCACTAGCTGCCATAGAGCCACTTTCTAATGCGGAAACGGTTGGACTTGTTCCAAATAAGCCAGATAAAAAAACAGTGAAAGAGCTTGCTTTTAAGACTCGTGGTAGTTTCTCGGTTTGTTTTAGCTGCCTAACTTGACCATTTGTTAGACCAACTGTTTCAAACACAATAACCATTGTCATCGTAAAAACAGCACTCCAAAAGTTAATACTCGCCATTCCGGAAAAATCGCCTTTAAACAACACATCACTCCATGGTGCTACACTTAAATTCGCAGCACTGGTCGTATTTGTGATGCCAAATAATACACCTACAATCGTTCCAATTATTAAACTCCATAAGAAAGCCCCAGGAACTTTACGAATAATAAGAATCATCGTAAGTAAAAGTGTCACAAGCGTTGCTAAAACAAATGGGTCACCTAAATCTCCGAGCGCGATAATGCTATGCTTTCCGCGTGTAACAATTTCGCCTTTTTCCAGCCCTAGAAAGACTAAAAATAAACCAAGCCCAACGGTAATAGCTTGCTTTAAAATTAGCGGAATGGCTTGATTTAGTTTTCCCGCAAGTGGTGTAAATGCAAGAATCATAAATAGCAATCCACTTATTGTGACGGCTGCAAGCGCTACCTGCCAACTTAGTCCCATTCCACCTACAAGGTTATACGCAAAGAGCGCATTAATCCCCATACCTGGAATTATAATAAGTGGTGCATTCGACCAAAATCCCATAATCAAACAGCCTGCTGCCGAGATAAAAATCGTCGCCAGTATTGCGCCTTGATAAGGAACTCCCGCTTCAGCCAAAATCGAACTATTTACGACAATAATATATGTCACCGTAAAAAAGCCAATCATACCAGCCAAAAACTCTGTCCGGATATTGGTCTTATGTTCGTTCAGCCGAAATACTTTGTTGAAAAATTTCTGCATACTTTTCCCTCATTATGAAATTGTCCCTCTCCCAACCCGCAGAGTAATGCCCCTGCCACAGACCTCCATTATAGCAAAGATAGTAGTTATGGGAAAGTAAAAGTTTTCGTTGCGCCACCAAACGCCAGATTTTATGCTATAATTTGGAGTGATGTTAAAGGAGATGATTATTTGCAACAAACAGCTACTTATCGTGCAAAATGGAAACAGTTTTTAATCATTTTCTCGCCAATTGTGATTACACAACTAACCTTATTTTCAATGACCTTTTTTGATACAACAATGAGCGGGAACTATTCTAACCAGGCGCTTGCTGGTGTGGCAATTGGAAGTTCTTTTTGGTCGCCTATTAATGCAGCCTTTTCAGGATTACTTATGGCGATTACACCGATTGTGGCGCAATTAATTGGAGCAAAAAAAGAAAAAGAAGTGAAAAACACCGTACATAACGGGCTTTATATTGCCATTATTTTAGCTATAATTTTAATACTTGTTAATTTCTTGATTGTCCCAACTATTCTAACGCATATGCCAATTACAGAGGAAGTAGCAACGATTGCTCGCCATTTCTTAAATGGGATTTGTATTGGAATACCTGCTTTTTTTATTTCTGCTATATTACGATCATTTATTGATTCACTTGGACTAACTAGAGTAACCATGTTAATAACGCTTTGTACGGTTCCTTTTAATATCTTTTTAAACTACTGTTTTATTTTTGGAAACTTTGGCTTTCCGGAAATGGGAGGAGCAGGTAGTGGATATGCAACAGGTATAACGTATTGGCTAGTAGTTTTAGTCAGTGTTATTTTAATTCAATCTCAAGCTAGGTTGCGCAATTTTGGTATCTTTAAAGGATTTACAGCGATTCACTTTTCCAAAATGAAAGAAATTATTGGTATTGGTGTTCCGAATGGCCTCACAATTTTATTTGAAACAAGTATCTTTTCAGCGGTAACAATTTTAATGGGGGCATTTGGGACAGAAACGATTGCGGCTCACCAATCTGCTAATAGTGTTTGTACGCTACTTTACGCCTTTCCGCTTAGTGTTGCTTCCACTTTAACTATTCTTGGTGGGTACGAAACAGGTGCTAAACGTTTAACCGATGCAAAACAATATCGTCATATTGGAATGACCGCTGCGATTTTAATCGGTTGTATAAATGGGGCAATATTATTTTTCTTCCGAGAAACGATTGCTGGTTTTTATACCGATGATCCAGCGCTGATTGATTTAATTATGCAATTTCTTGTATACGCGATTTTATTTCAATTTGCTGATGCCGTATTATCCCCTGTTCTTGGAGCGCTGCGGGGTTATAAAGATGTTGCCGTTACTTCGGTAGTTGCTTTTATTTCTTACTGGATAATTGGTCTTCCAGTAGGTTATGGGCTATCATTTACGAACTTAGGACCATTCGGCTATTGGATTGGCTTAAGTACTGGCCTATTCGTTGCCGCAATTATTTTATCCATCCGTGTCCGGAAAACAGAACGAAAACTTGCATTACAATAGAAAGAACAACAGAGAATTTTGTCTCCCCCAAAAATTGGATTTTGAGGGGCAAAACTGTCTCTGTCGTTCTTTTTAATTTGCGAGGCCATCATGAATTTTATCTAAATTATAACGCATCATCTCTAAGTAAGTGTCTCCAACTTCTCCTTTTTTTGCTGTAGAATCTGTAAAAATTTTAGCGAAAATAGGTACCCCTGTCTCTTTAGAAACACTTTCCATACTTCTTGGATCCACACTAGTTTCCACAAATAAATTCGGCACCTGTTCTTTTTCGACAATGCCAACTATTTGTTTCATTTGTTCTGGCGTCCCTTGGCTTTCTGTGTTAATTTCCCAAATATAAGCTGCTTTTAAACCATATCTAGCTGCAAAATATTTAAAAGCTCCTTCACTTGTTACTAATGTTTTTTGATTTTCTGGCAAGTCAGCAAATTTTTGTTTTGCCTCTTTATCAAGTGTGGCTAGTTTAGTAATATATTTCTCCGCACGTTCCTTATAATAAGTAGCATTATCCGGATCTGCTTTTACTAGTGCATCAAGTACATTTTCTGTATAAATAATCCCGTTATGAAGATCCAACCATGCGTGGGGATCGGTTTCTGATGTCTTTCCTTTTTCAGTTAAATATTTTGGTTTTACACCTTTACTTAACTCCACCACTTGGTCTTTATCGTCTCGAGATTTATTGGCAGTTTCTAGCATCCGGTCAAACCAGCCATTTCCAGTTTCTAAATTCAAACCGTTATAAAAAATTAAATCGGCATCAGCAGCACTTTGAATATTTGCTGGCAGTGGGTCATATTCATGCGGGTCCACCCCAACCGGAACGATACTATGCAATGCAATTTTGTCTCCACCAACATTTTTGACAATATCTGCTAAAATCGAATAAGTTGCAACCACATTTAATTTCCCATCTTTTGCTGTCTGTTTCTCTTCGGATGAACAACCTGCAAGTACAACCATTAATAAAACGAGTGACATAACAATTATTTTTTTCATTCGACAACCTCCCTCTTTTTTGAAAATAATACGCCTTGTTTTGGTGCAAATAAAAAGGCAATAAAGAATAAAATCGTTGCGACTAAAACCATCGCCGCCCCAGAAGCTAAGTTAAAAATATAACTAAAGTACAAACCTACAATTGCACTCACTGCCCCAAAAGAAGATGCAAGAATAATCATTTTAGATAACTTATTAGTAAGTAAATAAGCAGTTGCTGCTGGTGTAATTAACATTGCCACAACGAGAATAATTCCAACAGTTTGTAAAGCAGATACTGTAACTAATGTTAGTAAAAGCATCAAAAAATAATGCAAAAATTTTACATTTAGTCCGTATGCTTCTGCCATCACTGGATCAAAGGAACTAACTAAAAACTCTTTATAAAATAATGCTACAAATGAGATTACAATAATTGCAATTACAATCGTCATCCACATATCCGAACTACGAACAGCCAGCACATTTCCAAATAATATATGGTACAAATCAGTACTACTTTTTGCAAAAGATATTAAAATGATTCCTAGCGCAAAAAACGCACTAAAAACAATGCCGATTGCCGTATCATTTTTAATTCGACTTTTCTGATTTACAAAACCAATTCCAAGTGCTGCGGCAATTCCAAATGTCGCTGCACCAATAAAGAAATTAATTCCAAGCATATAAGAAATCGCTACACCTGGTAGTACTGCATGGGAAATCGCATCCCCCATTAACGACATTCCTCGCAAAATAATAAAACTTCCAATTACGCCTGAAACAATTCCTACTGTAACCGATGTAATCAACGCCTTTTGTAAAAAACTATACTGCATTAATCCTTCTAAAAAAAGCATCTCTATACCCCCTCTGCAAAGGCGATTGGCGCATCACCATAAGCCGTTTTAATATTATCTTCTGTAAAAGTTTGTTCAACAAGTCCGTGAGCAATTAATTTTTTATTGAGTAAAATAATTTCATCAAAATAAGCAGCTACTTTATGAAAATCATGATGAACGACGACTATCGTTTTTCCACTATCCCTCCACTTTTTTAATAATTTCATAATCAACGCTTCGCTCGTCATATCAATTCCGGCAAAAGGTTCATCTAAAAAGAAAATTTCTGCATGTTGCGCTAATGCTCGTGCGATAAAAACCCGTTGTAATTGTCCACCAGAAAGCTCTCCAATTTGTCGTTTTCGAAAGGAGGTCATTTCAACTTGTTCTAGTGCCTCTAATGCAATTTGTTTTTCTTTTTTTCCTGGGCGCTTTACCAGTCCAAGTGTTGGATATGTCCCAAGTAGAACCATATCCAACACAGTAATTGGAAAGGTTAAGTCCACCTCACTTCTTTGAGGAACGTAAGCAATCTTTTTCCGCCAAGTAGAAAGTGGTACTCCATCCAATATTATTTGGCCATTTTCTCTAGGAATCAATCCCATCATCCCTTTTAATAAAGTGGATTTCCCGGCACCATTTGGACCAATTATTCCAGTTAGTTTACTTGATGCTATTTGAAGTGATACATTATCTATTGCGACTTTTTGTTTATAGGATATTGTTAGATTTTGAATATTCATATGAACTCTCCTTTTCCCTTAAGACTAAAATTTACTCTTAACTAAAAATGTTTCCCTAGAGCAACTTTAAATAGAAGTATAACGAAGATTGCTTTCGTTGTAAAGTAAAAATACATAAAAAAATCCCGTAGCTTATTAAAAACTACGGGAAAAACTATTTTATTGGTTAGCACCATCAGCTAATTTTTTTAGCAACTGACGAAATTCTGCTTGTTCTTGTTCAGAAAAAACAGCAAATCGTTTTACAATCATTTCCTTTTTCTTTTTATCAATTTCTTTTACAAATTTCTCTGCTTCAGGTGTTAGTCGAAGTTCGATTATCCGTCTATCTACTTCCGAACGGTGACGTGTAATGTAGGCTTCTTCCACTAATGTATCTGTAATCGCAGTGATATGACTAGCAGATACATCTAGTGTTTTTGCTAGCTCTGAGGTTTTTGTTAGTCCACTGGAAATCAAACTTAACACGCGGTACTCACTTCCGCTTAATCTTTTATCTAGAACAGCTTCTACTTCATGGCGAAAACTATTAAAAATTCGTTTGATTAATGTTTCAATCTCTAAATAGGTTTCCATTTAGTTACCTCCTGTTTTCAAAAAAGTTGTCGGCTTATTTCACCAAGGCTTTTGCTTTTTGTAATTGAGGATCGTTTTCTTTTAAATGTTTTTGGGTTAATTCTACTAATTTATCTGTTGTAACACCTGTCATAATTCCTGTAACGTCCAATTTATTAGCTGCTTGGAATCGTTCGACCGCATATTTAGTATCTAAATCATATAGGCCATCTACTTTACCAACATTATAATCAAGCGCTTTAAGCAATGTTTCTATTGTTTTTACATCATCACCGAAATCATCCACTTGATAAACTTTGGACGAAGAAGGTATAGTCATTGTTGCATATGCAGGCATTTTAACCACTTCATCTGGGGTGATACCTTTTTCATGAATCCACTCGCCATCTGGTGTTAGCCATTTAGCAATGGTAAGTTTTAGTGTAGACTCATCCGACAAAGTAGTCGCCGTTTGAACAGTTCCTTTACCAAACGACTTCGCACCAACGAGTTTTATTCCGCCAGATTCTTTTGCAGCGCCGGCAAGAATTTCAGATGCACTAGCACTTCCGCCATCAATTAGCATTGTAGTTGGTACTTTTACTTTATAGCCGTCATGCGAACTACTATCGGCTTTTATTGCTGATTTTTCACCATCTTTAGTTTCTTCTTGCACAACAACTTTACCATCAGGAACAAATAAACTGGAGATAGAAACAGCTTGATCTAATAGACCGCCTGGATTCCCACGCAAATCAATTACAAGACCTTTCATTCCATCTTTTTCAAGTGCTTTAAGTGCTTTTTCTAATTCATCATAGGTTGTTTCTGAAAAAGTACTAATAGTCACGTGGGCAATTTTATCATTTCCCATTTCTTTATAGACCGTTTCAATTGGAATTTCGTCTCGAGTAATGGTCACGTCAAATGGTTTATCTTCACTAGCACGTTGAATAGTTAGTGTTACTTTTGTTCCTTTTTCACCGCGAATTTTTTGTGTTGCTTCTGTTGCGGTATCACCTTTTAGTGATTTTCCATCAACTTTAGTAATCACATCTTGCGGTTGTAGTCCGGCCTTTTCAGCGGGAGAGTTTTTGATTGGCGAAACAACAGTAATCGCTCCATCTTTTTCTTGAATTTCTGCGCCTATCCCTTCAAAACTAGAAGAAATGGTGTCATTAAATTCACTGGATTCTTTTTTTGACATAAAGCTAGAATAGGGATCCTCTAGTGAATTTACCATTCCAGTTATCGCCCCATCCACCATTTTAGTGGAATCGGTATCTTTGTAATACTTAGATGTAATTTCGTCATAAACGTCGTATAATTTAGTAAATTCTTTTCGTTCTGGAATGGTTACTTTTACTTGTTTATCATCCCCTACTGAAGTAACAATCGTCGTTACTAATGCGGTAATGAATACAAACGCAAATAATAGCATGATAAAAGGAAATAATTTCATTTTCACATAACCATTACCTGGTCCTTGTTTTGGTTCTTTGTCTTTTTCATTTTGTTGTGGGGGTTGTTCCATCCTTTGTTCACCACTTTCTATGTAAAATGCAACTACCACTAGCACATTTTATTTAACTCATTTATTTTACCAGTTTTCCCTACATTTTGGTATCTTTTTTTCGGATACTACAAAAAAGAGGGATTCAGTGATGAATCCCTCTTGCTTACTAATTAAGCTACTTCATAACCTGCTTCTTCTACCGCGTCGATTAAAGTGTCTTCTGTTACTTTGCCATTTTCAAATTCAACGGTTGCTCTTCCTTCTTCTAGAGATACTTTTGCATTAGTGACACCTGCTACTTCTTCCAATGCTTTTGTTACTCTTGCCTCACAGTGTCCACAAGTCATACCTTCAATTTTTAAAGTTAGTTTTTCCATTTTTATTTCCTCCTATGATTTGAATTTATATCTTTTTAGTCGTAAAGCATTAGTTACAACGGAAACGGAACTAAATGCCATTGCAAGTCCAGCTACCCATGGTGCTAACAAGCCAAGTGCCGCGATTGGGATACCCGCACAGTTATAAGCGAGTGCCCAGAAAAAGTTTTGACGAATGTTGCGCATGGTTGCTCTAGAAAGTTCTACTGTTTCAGGAATAAGTGTTAAACGATGACTAACGAGTGTGACATCACCAGTTTCAATCGCAATATCTGTTCCTGTACCTATACTTATTCCAATATCACTTGCTGCAAGCGCTGGAGCATCATTAATTCCATCACCAACGAAGGCAACGATATGTCCTTCTTTTTGTAATTTTTCTACTAGTGTACTTTTATCATTTGGTAACTGCTCTGCAAAAAACATATCTGTACCTAAGTCTTTTGCCATATTTTCTACGACAACAGATTGATCGCCGGAACAAATAGCTGTTTTTATTCCTTGTGCTTGTAATTTTTGAATTGCTTCTTTTGCTTCTGGTCGCGGTGTATCTGATAATGCGAGCGCACCAGCATATACACCATCAATTGCCATTGCGACAACTGTTTTACCTGCATGCATCCAACTTTCTATTAATGCATCTTCTTCTTTTGGAATCGTTGTGAGTGAAGAAATATAACGATAAGCTCCGAGTTCTATTTTTTGTTCATTTAGATTCCCGGTCATTCCGTGTCCAGCTTTAGCACGAATTCTGCCTTGTTTAATCATGGATGTATCGATATTTTCCTCTTCTAGCATTTGAATGATTGCTTTTGCTATCGGATGTTCAGACTGTTGTTCCATTAAAAACAGATACGGGAAAAATTGGTCATGCGCAGCTTTCTTATCACTTACTTCTAATTTTCCTTCTGTTAAAGTACCAGTTTTATCAAAAACAACCATATCTACTTTGGAAGTACGTTCTAAATGTTCTCCACCTTTAAATAATATCCCACTTTCTGCACCTTTACCAGTTCCAGCCATAATAGCTGTAGGAGTTGCTAGACCGAGCGCACAGGGACAAGCAATAACTAATACAGCAATTGCAGCTTCCAGAGAGCCGTCAACCGTTCCAGTTACAATGTACCAGATGATAAATGTTATAGCTGCAATTCCAAGTACAATTGGTACAAAAATTCCAGAAATCTTATCTGCTAAACGTTGAATTGGTGCTTTAATACCTTGCGCTTCTTCTACCAAGCGAATAATTGACTCTAAGACTGTTTCTTCCATTCGTTTAGTGATTTTAGCTTGGAAGGCGCCATCAAAGTTAATTGTTGCACCAATAACAGAATCACCAGGTTTCTTCTCAACAGGAACTGGTTCTCCGGTAATCATCGCTTCATCAACACTTGTTTCCCCTGAAATTATTTCTGCATCCATTGGTACTTTTTCACCAGGACGAACTAAAATAATATCACCGATTTTAAGGGAATCTACCGGAACTAACCATTCTTTTCCTTCACGAATAACAGTTGCTTCTTTTGCTTGTAATTCAAGTAAACCTGCAATTGATTCCGTTGTTCTAGAAGTTGCATGAGACTCAAGTAATTTCCCAAGTAAAATCAATGTAATCAACACCGCACTTGTTTCAAAATAATAGTGTGGCATGACACTTGGATCAATCATATGACGAATATATTCTACTACACTATAAAAGTATGCTGCGGAAGTCCCTAGCGCTACTAAAACATCCATATTGGCACTTTTACCACGTAAAGCTTTATACGCACCATCATAAAACCGCCAGCCAATATAAAATTGAACAATTGTTGCTAACACTAATTGTACAGTTGGTGTAATCCAGTTGCCAATAGTTTCTGCAAACGCCATTTCATGAATGTAAGGAATATGTGTAACCATTGTTAATAAAAGTGGTAAAGAAAGAATGGCGGAAAGTACAAACCGACGTACTTCTTTTTGGAAATTTTTCTCTAGTACAGCATCTTTTTCTTCTTTAGACATTTTCTCTGCTGCATCATAACCAGCATGTTTTACAACTTTAATGAGTTCCTCTGGTGTTGTCACTTCTGGATCATAATAAACAGCGGCATTTTCAGTCACTAAATTCACATTGGCTTTTTCAACGCCATCCGCTTTATTTAATGACTTTTCAATTCTTGTAGAACAGGCAGCACAGGTCATCCCAAACACATTTAAATCCTGTCTAACATATTTCTCTTCCATTTGAATTTCCCCCTCACGTTTTAGAGAATTGACGAATAGCTTGAAGTAAATCCTCCATTACGTCCTCTTCTCCATTTTTTGCAGCATCCACAACACAGTGTGCTGTATGATGTTCTAGTACTTGTAAGCCAACATTCTTTAGTGCTTTATTTGCTGCTGAAATTTGCACTAAAATATCTGTACAGTATCTATCATCCTCGACCATTTGAGCAATACCTCTAATTTGTCCTTCGATACGTCGCAAACGATTTTGAAGTAATTTCGTTTCTTCCTCTTTCCGTGGAACAATCGGTTGGTCATGTTTCATCTTTTTTCCTCCTTTGTTTCTACAATTATTACTATACCCCCTATAGGTATATTTTGCAAGTATTTAATTTTAAATTCAATAAAAAAACCATAAACATCGACATGTTTATGGTTTGAAAAGCTTGCTATTTAGCGGCATCTACTTTCTTTTGTAGTGCATTGACATGATTAAAAAATTCTTCTAAAGTCCAATCATTTTCGTAAATTATTGTAGCGGCATCTTTCCCAACATAACGATAATGCCACGATTCATATTGATATTTCGTGATATCTTCTCGCCCTTTCATATAGCGAAGAATAAAACCGTAATGATGAGCATTTTCTTCTAACCACTTACCCTCAGGTGTCTCACCGAAAGCATCGGTTAACTCGTACGACTGGCTTTCAGACGAAATATCCATTGCAAGCCCTGTTTGGTGTTCGCTTGTTCCTGGGTAGGCTACAGCTTCTCTTGCTTTGGCATCCCCTTTGGAATTTACTTCTGCTTGAAATACCTCTTGTTGACGCTGGTAAGAACGATAGCCAGAAACGGCAAAAAGTTTATGACCGTTCTCATTTGCCGCTTGGAACATCTCTTCTAGTGCCGTTCCAGCCTCTTTTCTCATTTGGGCTTTTTCCACTTTTTCTTCCCCAAAAGAGAAAGTTACATTTGGTCTAACTAAATCTGGGGGGGTATATGTCGGTTGCAAGGAATAATCTTTATTGGCAAGTACTAGCATGTTTTCCTCGTTTTCAATATACTGAATCCCATTTTTTTCAACTAATTTATTTTGTTTGTCAATATAAGGATAAAGTGGATCTTTCTCTAATTCAGCTAATTTGTTGTTATCGCTAGTTGTTTTTTGATTCACTTCTGCAACTGGCTCTGCATTTTGCCCGCCGAAATATAGATCTTCTACTGTATGCACACAACTAAGACTAACGGCTAAAGCAATTGATAATAAAGAAGTCATATATGTTTATCAACCTTCCTATGAACTTTAAGCTATATCTAGTTTATCATTCTATTATTTGATAGCAGCTTCTAAAGCTACAACTATCATATCATTAAAAGTCGTTTGTCGTTCTTCAGCAGACGTTTCTTCACCAGTAAAGATATGATCACTTACAGTTAAAATAGCTAATGCATGACGACCATATTTTTGTGCTAATGTATAAAGTGCTGCTGCTTCCATTTCAATTCCAAGTACACCATAATCTGCTAATTGTTGCTTGTCTAACTGATCATTGTAAAAACGATCCGCTGAAAAAACATTTCCTACTTTGATAGATAATCCTTTTTCTATACCAGCATCATAAGCTTTTTTTAGCAATGAGAAATCAGCTACTGGCGCAAAATCTACCCCATTAAATGTGTTGCGATTAATTTGCGAGTCTGTTGAAGCAGCTTGGGCAATGACAACATCACGAACTTTTACATCTGCTTGAATTCCTCCCATTGTACCAACCCGAATTAAATTTTTCACATCGTAGCTTTGGATTAATTCATTAACATAAATAGAAATAGAAGGAATTCCCATGCCTGTACCCATTACAGAAACTCTCTTTCCTTTATATGTCCCTGTAAAACCAAGCATTCCTCTTACTTGGTTAAATAAAACAACCTCTTCTAAGAAAGTCTCAGCAATGTATTTCGCTCGCAGCGGGTCTCCCGGTAATAATATTGTTTCGGCAATTTCCCCTTGTTTTGCTTCAATATGTACGCTCATTCTTTTTCCTCCTAGTGTTTGTTTTTCTCTTCATCTAACAAATAAGCATCCCACAGTTCATCGAAAATAGACATTCCCGGCAAATAGGGCGCATTAAACTCCAAATAATCACATAGAATATGATAATTTCTTGTTTGTTTTGGAAAACTATGATCTCGGTATGCATTGTTGGCAAATTCCGTTTTTTGATCTGTTAGTTTCGGGTCCCGATATGTCATTAAAAAATGATAAAATGATCTTCCCAACGTACAACACACTCCCGCTCTTTTTATGCTTTAACTATAGTTGATTTCCTTTGAAAAATAAAGTTAATTTTCCAATTGGCGTATAATTTCTTCTGCAAGCCGGTGTGTTTCTAACGCATCTTCTTCCGCAATTGGTGACTGCTCCCCACGACGAACCGCATTTAAAAATGAATGAATAATTGGTGCAAAGCCTCTTTTATGGAGTGTTGTTTCCCAGTCTCCAAATCGCTCAAATCGTTCTGTTGTGCCTTCATAAATATGCGTCTCTGTAACATTCTCCACTTCATACTTTGCGTTTGGTGTCATTACTGCAAGACGCTCTTCATTTACACCGCTATCACGATTCATTATAGCTGTTGCTACTTTATTTCCAGCAGTAATTTGGACAGTTACACTCGCTAGTAATTCCTTTTGCCAAACCGGGAAAACGTTCATTTGATCTATTTTTGCATCTAATAAATAACGCACTGTATCAAGTACATGGATAAAATCATCATAAATAAACGTACGTGGAACGCCAGGTTGGGATGCGCGGTTCTTTTGCATGACAATCATATTTATCTCTTTTTGTGTTTTTAATTCTTGGTATTTTGGTGCATAGCGTCGATTAAAGCCTGTCATCAGCATGGTGTTTTGTGCTTTTGCTAAAGTAGTTAATTCTTCCACTTCTTCTATATTATCAGCAATTGGTTTATCCACATAAACAGGAATCTGATGCGCTAAAAATGCCCGGATAACCTCTGGATGACTTTTAGTTGCTGAATGAACAAATGCTGCATCAACTCCGGAGGCAACCAGGGAATCAATACTTTGATGATAATGATCAAAACGATACTTCTCACTTAAATGTTTTAGTTTTTGCGCATCACGTGTATAAAGGTGTACCTCTACGTTCTCCATTTCTGCAAAAACAGGTAGGTATGCTTTTTGGGCAATCCCGCCAAGCCCTATAACTGCAATTTTCAACATAATTATCGCTCCTTTTCATAATAATGCCAGAATATGATTTCGCGATACAATTATACGAATTTCATCTTCTGGCATTGTTGGTTTATTCAAAGATTTGCTTATATTCTTTATAGCCTTCTTCTTCTAGTTTATTAGTTGGAATAAATCTAAGTGCTGCTGAATTTATACAGTATCGAAGTCCACCCTTATCTATCGGTCCATCTGGGAAAACATGGCCTAAATGAGAATCCGCTTCTACTGATTTGACTTCTGTTCGAACCATGCCATGCGTGCGGTCTTTGTTTTCAATTATTTCTTTAGCATCAATCGGCTTTGTGAAACTAGGCCAACCACAACCAGCATCATACTGATCTTTGGAGGAGAATAATGGTTTTCCTGAAACTATATCAACATATATCCCTTCCGCCTGATTGTCATAAAATTCATTTTTAAATGGGTGTTCTGTGCTAGCTTTTTGAGTTACATTATATTGCAGTTTGGTGAGTTGTTTTAATCGCTCACTTTTTTGCTTTTCATCCATTTGACTTCACCCTTTCCAGTTTGCATCAATAAACGCCGCACGACCAGAAGCAACTTGGTAACCTTCGTAGTGCGCCTTTTCTTTTTTGTAGAAATCTTGATGATATTCTTCCGCTGGATAAAAAATTTCTGCTTTAGCAATTTCGGTGACAATTGGTTTTTTAAATCTGCCACTTGCAGCAAGAGCTGCTTTTGATTTTTCAGCAATCTCTTTTTGTTCTTCATTGTGATAAAAAATAACGGGGCGATAAGAATCTCCGCGATCAACGAATTGACCTGCCGCATCGGTTGGATCTGTTTGTTGCCAATATACTTCGACTAATTTTTCATATGGAAAAACAGCCGGATCAAATGTAATTTCAATGGCCTCGGTATGACCAGTCGTTCCACTGCACACTTCTTTATAGGTTGGATTTACAGTATGTCCGCCTGTATATCCCGAAACAACCCGCTCAATTCCCGGCTGTGTATCAAAAGGCTTCACCATACACCAAAAACATCCACCCGCAAAGGTTGCTTTTTCAAGCGATTTTTTTGTCATAAAAATGCCCCCTAAATTGGATTTTACCAACCAGCGTTTAGTTAACTGGTACTAAGAGTGTAAACGAAATATCATCTTTCTTCAAATCAAGTGTATCCACACGAACTTTCGTATCACCTTTTAGTTTAAGTTTATCCAAAGCAAGGTAAATTTTTTCCTTTTTCGGAATGATAGTTACCCAGTCTGGAAATTTATAATTTTTATTAACATAATTCATCACATAAGATACTGGTAACGGTAATGCACCAACAGATAAATCTTTTAATGTTAACTCCACATTTCCATCGTCAACTACTTTAGGAGCAAATTTCAAATGCAACTCAACTGGCTCATCAAAAATTTTCGCTTCTGCGGTGAAATTAACATTATTGGCAACAAATACCTTATAGCCAATATCTTGGTCATTACTAAATTCATCAATATAGGTACTAATTAACTGATTTAAATCAGACTTGGTTGTACTTGTTTGGAATTCTACAGCAGACTTATTGCTAATAAGTGATGGCGTTGGTTCTTTCTGCGGACTTACAACAAAAACCGATAAATAAATCCATCCTGCAAATATAACTAGCAGACTAATTAAAATAAGCGATGTCCATTTCCAGTAATTACGTTTTGGTTTCTTTGGGGCCGATCGTGTTTCTTTCTGCACGACTTTAACACCTTTCTATTCGGAGATTTTAGGAATATTTCCTTCGTTTAATTGCTTTACAATTGCTTTATATAATTCTGTACTCATTTTTTCATAGCCTTGATGATTCGGGTGAAAATAATCATCTGATAGTAATGGATTAGGTTTGTCTTGATTAGCTTTATCTCTATTTTCAAGCGCTTTAGCTATAGGAACAAAATACATATTATCCTCTTTTTGAACGGTTTTTTGGGAGGCTTTATTCCAATCAGCAATTACTTCATCAAATTGTTTGATATCGCTAAAATAGGTTGTATATGGATTATAAATTCCCATTAAGAAAATCGCAGCATCTTTATTATAAGAACGAATATCACTCACTAATTTTTCTAATTCTTGTTGAAAGGTTTTATTTGCTTTTGTAAAATCTTCCACATCCACATCTAAAAGACGCGATTGCAAAATGGCCATAACGTCATTTCCACCAATGGTAATAGTGATTACATTCGCATTTTTAACATCTTGTTGAAAATTTTTATTGGTTTGCAGGCGTTTCTCTAGTTGGGTTATTTTATTACCAGACACACCATAATTGCTTGTCTCTACACTGGGAATAGTTGATTCTTTTTCTAACTTTTCTGGAATAATGCCAACATAGCCGCCAGCCTTATTTTCATCACCAATTCCTTCAGTAAGGGAATCTCCCATAGCAACTAATTTTATAGGAACTTCTTTTGTTTTTTGATAATAATTGATACCAAAAACTGCGCCAACTAAAAGCGCGATAATAAACACGCTTCCAGTAAGCCACAGCCTTTTTTTCTTTGTCATATGAATCACTCGCTTAGTCAGTATAGTACATAAATGCAAACGCGCCAGTTCCGGCATGGGTTGAAATAACTGGGTCAGCGAAGAAAATTGGTATTTCTTCTAAGCCAGTCATTTCTTTTGTTTCAACGATAAAATCATCCGCTAGATTTAATCCATGCGCATGAACAACATCTAAATGCTGAATTTTTTTTGGTTCTGCTTTAATTAAGTTTAAGCAATATTGAAGAACTTTTTTATTACTACGAACTTTAGTTTCTTCTTCTAATTGACCATCTGTTAACTTTGCAATTAATTTAATATTTAAAAGGCTACCTAGGAATCCTTGCATCCTTCCAACACGTCCGCCCTTAATTAAATTGTCTAATGTTACAACAATAATATACAGTTTTGTTTTATTTTTAATATCATTAATTTTAGCAAGAATATCCTCTACAGAAAAATCACCAGACTGTGCCATTTCTGCAGCTGCAAGCACTTGAAAAGCTTGTCCTCGAGCCGTGTAGTCACAATCAACAACTGTAATATTTCCGTCTACTATATCTGCTGCTTGGCGTGCGGCATTGACTGTTCCACTTAGTTTTTCTGTTAAGTGAATGGAAAGGATTTCATACCCCTCCGCCGTATATTTTTCATAAGCTTCTACGAAAGAGCCAATTGCAGGCTGAGAAGATTTAGGAAGTTCTTTTGTTTCTGCCATGCGAACCATAAATTCTTCTGGGGTAATATCTGTTTTGGGATTGTATACTTTCCCATCGATTTCAACTGTTAAATATAAAACATCAATATTCCATTTCGCTGCTTCTTCTTTCGTTAGTCCAGCAGTTGAGTCTGTGATAATCTTTATTTTCCTCATTGTTTAGCCACATCCAGTTTTGCTTATTTTATTTTATTATAACATTCCCGGCGTTATACACAACCTATTAACTAGTTTAAGAAAAGAGAAAGATATATTGTTTGGCTTTCTATTCCAAATTATTTAGCGTATGATAGATATACTATTACATCACAAAAAATTGGTAGAAAAGTATGGTGATCAAATGAATACCTCTTCTTATAATTGGAAGGAAGAACTAGCAAATGCCATTACGCATGGAATCGGATTTATCCTAAGTATTCCTGCACTCGTCTTACTTATAGTATTCGCCGTCCAAAAAGATAATCCTCTTTATTTAACTAGTTTTTTAGTTTATGGAATTTCACTTATGTTATTATATGTTTGCTCCACATTACTCCATAGCTTCAAACCGTGTAAAGCAAGAACTGTGTTTAATATTATGGACCATGCCGCGATTTATGTACTAATTGCTGGCAGCTATACCCCATTTGTATTAATCACTATTCAAGGGACACTTGGTTGGACGCTCTTTGGCATTATTTGGGGACTTGCTATTGCTGGGATTATTTATAAAATTTTTATGACTGGTAAACTAAAATTATTATCCACTTCCGTATATCTTCTGATGGGTTGGATGGTTATGTTTGCAATCAAGCCTCTTTATACTGGACTTACACCAGCTGGATTTTGGTTACTAGCGACTGGTGGCATTATGTTTACAGTGGGTGCGATTTTTTATAGTATTCCTAAAGTTCCATATATGCATGCAATTTGGCATTTATTTGTGATTGCCGGAACAGCCTTTATGTATTTCTGTATTTTATTTTATGTTTAAATAGTTCCTTTTCAAACCTTCTCCATTTGGAGGAGGTTTTTTTATATAGTATGACACAATTAACACTTGTTTTTAATTATGTCATACTATATAATGATTAGCATAACATATTAAAAGGATGTGATTCCAATCGAACTTTCTCCTAGACAACACCATATTGTTGCTTATGTTCGCGCCAATGAACCAGCAACTGGAGATTCCATAGCTGCTCATTTGAAATTGACACGGGCAACCATTCGAGCTGACCTGTCGATATTAACGATGACGGGAATTTTAGATGCAAGGCCCAAAGTAGGCTATTTTTATTCAGGTCTTGAGACAAACCCCATTCATTTTGATCAAATTCGCCAATTAAAAGTAGCAGATATAATGACTCAACCATTTTTCGCAAAAAAAGAAACAAGTGTGTATGATGCAATTGTGATGCTGTTCATGGAAGATATTGGTAGCTTATATGTTATGGATGATGAAAAATTGGTCGGTCTAGTTTCTAGAAAAGATTTGCTTAAAGGTGCCCTTGCCGATGCAGATACAAAAGCAACTCCCATTGCAACAATCATGACCCGTATGCCAAATCTCGTCACCGTAACCAAACAAGATACAGTCTTACACGCTGCCGAACAACTTGTTTTCCATCAAATTGATTCTCTTCCAGTGCTTGAAGTAAAAGCCGGAAAAACAACTGTTATTGGGAAAATTTCTAAAACACGCATAACTGCACTTTTTGTAGATACAATAAAAAAGGTTTAATAGGAGGCACATATGGAAAATCCGGTTATTATTTATGTTATTTCAGACGCTATCGGAGAAACTGCTCAACATATTATTCGCGCTGTAACTGCACAATTTTCACTTAAACAACCCGCTGATATTCGTCGCCATGCTTTTATTCGTGATGAAAAAGCATTACTCGAAACATTAGAAGAGGCAAAAGGCGCTGATGGAATTGTTGTCCAAACGTTAGTACAAGCTAAATTAGCTGAATATGCAACGCAATTTTGTTCCAAGCATGCTATTCCTAATATTGATTTATTACATACACTCACCTCAGCTGTAGAAGCAAAAACTGGGTTAAAGTCCAAACAAGACCCTGGCAATATGCGACGTTTAGATAGTCATTATTTTGACCGTATTGCTGCAATTGAATTTGCTGTTAAATATGACGATTGCAAAGATCCTCGTGGCTTATTAGATGCTGATATTGTGCTTGTCGGTGTATCAAGAACTAGTAAAACACCACTCAGCAGCTTTTTAGCTAATCAAAATTGGAAAGTAGCCAATGTTCCGCTCGTCCCAGAAATACCAATCCCAGCTGAACTATTCCAAATTCCGCCAGAACGAATTATTGGTCTAACAACTAGCCCAGAAAAATTAGCACAAATTAGAAAAGTACGTTTAAAATCAATTGGTTTAGATGAAGCGAGTAACTATTCCAGCGAAAAACGAATTTTAGAAGAACTAGAATATGGCTATGCTACGTTTAAAAAGCTTGGCTGCCAAGTAATTCATGTAGAAGATAAAGCAATCGAGGAAACTGCTGCTCTAATCACAGAAATTATCACAAGTTACCACTAATTTTAGAAGAGGTGAATAAAGTGAGAAAATTTGTCTATCAGTTTAGTGAAGGTTCCAAAGAAATGAAACATCTTTTAGGAGGAAAAGGCGCAAATTTAGCCGAAATGACGAATATTGGCTTGCCTGTCCCTCCCGGCTTTATTATTTCAACTGCTGCTTGTAACGATTATACCAATAGTAATAAACATTTATCCGAAGACATTTTTGAAGAGGTGAAAATTCATTTAGCGGAATTAGAAAAGCAAACCGGGAAAATATTTGGTTTGGCGGAAAACCCACTACTAGTTTCGGTTCGATCTGGCGCACCCTTTTCTATGCCTGGAATGATGGATACAGTTTTAAACTTAGGACTAAATGATGCCACTACAAATGGACTTGCAGATTTAACCAATGACCAACGCTCTGCCCTTGATTCTTATCGACGTTTTATCCAAATGTTTGGGGATGTGGTTTTTGAAATCCCAAGTTATCAGTTTGAACAAGCACTTTCCCGGATAAAAAAAGCCAATCATTATCAATCTGACACAGAGCTGACAACAACCGATTTAACTGATTTAATTGCTGCTTACAAACAAATTTTCCAACAAGCGACAGGAGAAGCATTCCCGCAAGACCCACTGAAACAACTTAAACTGGCAATTATCGCGGTATTTAAGTCGTGGATGAATCACCGAGCTGTTGTTTATCGCCGTTTACATGATATTGATGCTAGCTATGGGACAGCGGTTAATATTCAATCAATGGTTTTTGGTAATACAGGAGAAACTAGTGGTACAGGAATTACCTTTACCCGAAACCCCTCTACAGGTGAAAAAGGTGTATTTGGAGAATTTTTATTAAATGCGCAAGGTGAAGATGTCGTCGCTGGTATCCGAACTCCTGAGCCAATTGCCACTTTAAAAGAAAGAATGCCTACAGTTTATAATGAATTAATCACCATTTGTACTTTATTAGAAAATCATTATTTAGATATGCAAGATATTGAATTTACGATTGAAAAAGAGAAACTTTACGTCTTACAAACTAGAAATGGAAAAAGAACTGCTAAAGCCGCTATTCAAATTGCTGTTGATTTCGTTCATGAAGGAAAAATTACTAAAGAAGAAGCCTTAATGCGCATCGAAACAAAGCAACTTCACCAACTGCTTCATCCTGCCTTTCTTGAAAGCGCTCTAAAAAAAGCAAAAATAGTTGCCCACGGTTTACCAGCAAGTCCAGGAGCTGCTACCGGACATATTTATTTTGAGGCAAAAGATGCTGTTCAAGCAGCTGAACGTGGTATTTCAGTGATTCTTGTTCGAAATGAGACTTCACCCGAAGACATTGAGGGAATGGCAAAAAGTACTGCTATTTTAACAGCACAAGGTGGAATGACTTCTCATGCCGCTGTAGTTGCTCGAGGAATGGGGAAATGTTGTATCGCTGGTTGTTCTGATCTAACAATCAGCCAACAAGAAAAAAACATCACTCTTTCTACAGGAGAAATTTTACAAGAAGGAGCTGCTTTGTCACTTGATGGTTCTACCGGTAATGTCTATCTAGGAAAAGTCGAACAAACCGAAGCATCTATTGGTGGGCATTTTGACGAGTTAATGGCATGGGCTGATACGGAAAAACAACTAGCTATCCGTGTTAATGCAGACACCCCTGCCGATTTTCAAAAAGCATTACTCTTTGGCGCTGAAGGCATTGGACTTTGCCGGACAGAGCACATGTTTTTTGATGAAAAACGGATTTTATTCGTTCGACAAATGATTTTAGCAGAGTCTTTAACGGAACGCGAAACTGTCTTAGCCTCATTGAAAGAAATGCAAAAAGAAGATTTTCGGGCATTATTCCGCATGGCTGATGGTCGTTCCGTCAATATTCGGTTATTGGATCCACCACTACATGAATTTTTACCAAAAAGTAGCCAAGAAATCGAGCAGTTAGCAAATGATATGCATAAAACGGTCTCACAAGTAAAAAAACGAGTGCAAGAACTGGCAGAAGCTAATCCAATGCTTGGGCACCGTGGTTGTCGGCTTGCTATTACTTTTCCCGAGATATACCGAATGCAAGCAGAAGCGATTATTGAAAGTGCAATCACTGTCTATGATGAAGGTATCAAAGTCCATCCAGAAATAATGATTCCTCTCATTGCTACAAAAAATGAATTAAGTTTTATAAAAAAAGAAATTAAACAAGCTATTCATACCATTTTTGATAGAGAACGGGTCATCCTTCCGTATGATATTGGTACGATGATTGAAATTCCGCGTGCTTGCATTACCGCAGATGAAATCGCCGAAGAAGCACAATTTTTCAGTTTTGGAACGAATGATTTAACCCAGCTAACTTACGGATTTTCTCGTGATGATGCGACTAAATTCCTTGCTGATTATTACCAGCACAATATTTTATCCAAAGACCCATTTATGACAATAGATAAAACTGGTGTTGGTGCACTTGTTGAGATGGCTGTAACTCGAGGACGAATGACCCATGCAAATTTAAAAATGGGCGTTTGCGGAGAGCACGGCGGAGATCCAGAATCCATTCAGTTTTTCCATCAATTAGGTCTCTCGTATGTTTCTTGTTCCCCTTATCGTGTTCCAATTGCACGACTAGCTGCGGCTCAAGCTGCCTTAAGTCATAAAAAACAGCTGGCAATCCAATGAGATTGCCAGCTGTTTTTTTAGAATTCATAGTTGATTACACTTCCACTTCCACTTCCAACGTCTTATTTAAACAAGCTGTTCCAGAAATACTTACTTCTTGTTGCCCAGTCGCATCTATTTCAACTTGGACAAAAACAGTTCCTTCACTTTGCACTTGTTTACCTTGAGTGACAGTTATTTTATTTCTTTCTCCGGATGTATAAATATGATTTAGTGCATAGGCTCCCATAACACCAGAAGCAGTTCCAGTCACAGAATCTTCCTTCGTTCCAGCAGCAGGCGAAGAGAAATGTCTAGCGGTAAAAGTTCCATCCTGTTTAGAAATAACTGCAAATGGATGTATGGAAGACTTAGGTATTTCCTTTAAAATCCCTGGAAACTCATTTGGTGTTGGATTCATTGTATCTAAAATAGCTTCATTTTTAACTGGTAAAAGTAATGTCCATGATCCAGTATTTCCGTATTTTATTGGCAATTTGGCATGAAGATCAGTTTTTTGGATGCCTAAACTTTGGCAAAGTGCCGACCGATCCCCATTAAAATCAATAAACTTTGGTCGGGCTTGTTGCATCGTTATTTGGTATCCCTTTGCTTCGTAACTAACAGGCAAAACCCCTGCAGCTGTTTCTATTTCTAGTTGGCAATTTTCTTGTCCATTTAGAAGCGCAAAAATCGCTCCCATTGTTGCATGACCACAAAGCGGTGTTTCATAACCTGGAGTAAAATATCTTAATTTTAATGCAGCTATATCACTTTTACAAATAAAAACCGTTTCATTAAAACCAACTTTTTTAGCAATTTGTTGCATTTGTTCTTTACTATAAGAATCACCAGAAAAAACCACGCCTGCTGGATTGCCTTTTCCCGGCTTACTTGTAAAGGCATCTACTCTCACAACCTCACACTTCATTTATGCGCTCCTATTCTATTTTTCACAAATCGCAAAATAATTCCCCTCGTTATCCGCAAAATTAAAAACTAATCCCATTGGTAAATCGACTAATTCACCAACAGTTATCCCCTTCTTTTTATAGCTCTCATATAGTTCTGCAACATTTTTTCCAAAAAGTAAAATGGATGGTGTTCCAAGGTTCATATCTGGATTTGCTTCGGCCACTTTCTGTTTATTTTGCAAAACAAAAGTAGTTTCTGCCTCTTTCGTAGGCGCAATTTCTATCCACTGAATTTCCCCATTTACCACTTCTTCTGAAACAACAACAAAATCTAATTTTTCTACCCAAAAGTCTCTAACAGCGGCTTGATTTTCTACATACAACATTACTTGGCCAATTTTATTTATCATATTTGATCGCCCTCTCGTAACTTTATTTTTTCCTTTAAACCAAACTCTGCATAAAAATCACGCTTCATTTCTAGTAAATAACGTAAATCATTCATAAATTGAAACAGGATTGCTCGATTTTCGAATTCTTCACGTGTCTCGGGAAGTTTGCTACTTTTAAATTCATGCACCATCGTTGTAATTTCTGCAACTAAATCTTCCGCAGTATTATGCTCATCTAGTGTCATCGCCGTTTTTTCAGTGATTTCTGCCAGTGCCAAACTTTGCTCAGAAGAATGATGGAAAGCTACTAAATGGCGTTTCATTTGTGTTAAAATTCGGTACTGCACAAGACGCATACCCACATACTGGGAGTAATAATGAGAAGCTGTAAAAAATTGATTATCCAAATTTCGTGCAGCTTTTTCTTGTGCATAGTCTAATGTACCCTTTAATTGATGTAATAATCCAAATTCATCCCGATATTCTGATTGATTACGTAAACCTTGTGTCATCTCCGTTAAAATTTGTCGCATAATCTCTTCCACTTTTTGTTGCGTTCGTTTTATTTCATCTTCCATTTTTGGCATATATAAGTTTAAAATAATCGCAATGCCCGCTCCAACAGCCATTAACAACAGCTCATTTTTAAACCAAAAGAACGAAAGCGATTGTTCTAATAAAATATGTGTAACAAGTACTGAACTGACAACGATACCGTCTGCAACATGTAATTTAACCGCAAGTGGAATGAAAATAAGCAAATATAACCCAAAACTAACTGCATTATAACCAATCAATAAGAAAAATATTGCCGCAATCGATAGGGCTAAAACGGTCGAATAGACACGTTGAATTGCTAATTGTAACGACCCTTTTTTTGTGTTTTGCACACTTAATATCGCAATAATACCTGCCGAAACTGCATACTCCAAATGTAGCCATTCTGCTATAATTATTGCCAGTGTCGCAGCAATTGCTGTTTTTACTGTCCGCATCCCAATTCGCATTTATTCCATCCCCTTCTCCATGTACAATTTATCATAGCATGAAAGCCAAAATCGCAAAAGAAAAACCTTGAAGATTGCTCTTACAAGGTTACCATTTTATTCTTCATCTATTGTTTTTTTAAATCGTGCTCGAAAAAAGAAACATAGTCCAACTATTACAATTAGCGCAATAACACTATAAATAATTGCCGAAAAACTATCCATAAACACAATAATTTCATTCCAAGATTCGCCAAGCAAAGCACCAAGACCAATTAAAACCGTATTCCAAAGCAAACTTCCAGCAGTTGTAAGTATTAAAAACTTAGACATTTTCATCTGCGTCATCCCAGCTGGAATAGAAATCAAACTCCGAATAAGTGGAATCATCCGACATATAAACACAGCCCAGCTACCATATTTCAAAAAGAAACTTTCCGCACGTTCAATATCACTTTCTTTTAAACGCAAAACTCGACCGTATTTTAAAACAAAATTTGTCATTCGTTCTTTACCAAAAAACGATGCAACCTTATATAATAAAATAGCTCCTATTACCGATCCTAGTGTGGCAACGATAATCACCGTTACAACATTCATTGCGGAAATAGTCGTCATAAAACCACCAAAAGTTAAAATAATTTCAGAGGGAATTGGCGGAAATAAATTCTCCACCATAATTAATAAAAAAATACCAATATAACCAAAATCAGTCATAATTCCTGTAATCCATGCTTCCAAAAAACACACTCCTATACTTTATTTCCCTTTTAAAGTAAGTGCTTGCTTTTAAAGTTTACTATAATAGTGCTGATATTTCAATGGTTTACTGCAAATAAAAAACTTGGCACGTTTTAGCGCACCAAGTTTTGATTTTGTTATACTTCTAATTCCGCCTTACTCGCAAAAAATCCAGCTAAGCGTTCTTTCACTTTTAGAATTCCACCAACTTCATCACTTTCTAAATTCATTGGCATTACTGGTTCGTGCAGGCTCATACGTAGCAAGAACCAACCTTCGCCGAGTGCTCCGCTTGTATTGACACGAATACCTTCCAAATTTTCTGGTTCTAGCGACATATCATTGTCTGCTTCGACAAACTTTTGAAAATCTGTTAACACTTCTTGACCGTAAGCTTTAAAATCATTTGCTGTAATACTTAAGCGAATTTCTTCACTTTCTGCCGGTTCTTTTAAATCGGCAATTAAATCAGCTAAGTCTTGGCCATTTCTACGAAGGGTTGCGTATGTCATTAAAATTTTTGCAATTAAATAGGCGCCATCATCAAGGAAATAATTTTCTTTTAGCGCCGCATGTCCGCTTACTTCAATAGCGATTTCTGAAGGAGTTCCTTCTCTATTTAGTCGAAGTGCCTCATTAATTACATTTCGATAGCCGCGTTTAAAACGGTGTTGTTTTCCACCTTTTTCTTCAATAAAGGCTTGCAAGTGACCAGAAGTAGTCGAGTCAGTGACAATTGTTGTTCCTGGTTTTTCTTGTAAAATAATACTTGAAATAACAGCAATGAGTGGGTTGCGGTTCAAGCTTTCTCCATTTTTATCCATAATAGCTGAACGATCGACATCCGTATCAAAAATCACACCCAAGTCTGCACCGCTCGCTAGAACTGCTTTTTTCAAGCTTGCCATCGCTTCTTCGTTATCCGGATTCGGAATATGATTAGGGAAATGACCATCAGGCTCTAAAAATTGACTACCAGAAATATCTGCGCCAAGTTCTGCAAGTACTTTCTCTGCAAAGAAACCGCCAGCCCCATTTCCAGCATCAACAATAATATGACTTCCTTCTAATGGCTTCATTTTATTAGCGGCACCAGTAATACCTGCTCTGATTTTTGCGGTTAAGTCTGCTGCATAGGTAGAAAGTAAATCTTGTTTTGTTACTTTACCAGCACTTAGACCTGTTTCTATAAAAGATTTATCCGCATGCGAAACAATATAATCAATATCCTCATGTTCTGCACCGCCAGATTTCGTAAATAATTTTAGTCCGTTATACATAAAAGGTAGGTGGCTCGCTGTAATCATAATTCCCGCATCACAATTATAGTCCTCATATTGAGTTGCCATAAACATTGCTGGTGTAGTCGCCAGTCCCACATCAACAACATCTATACCTGCAAATAAAAGTCCTTTTATAAGTGCAGCTTTTAATCGTTCAGCTGAAAGTCGACTATCATGACCAATCGCTACCGTTGCTTGATTTTCTACACCTTTTTCTGCTTTTAGCCATTTCGCAAATCCATAAGCAATCTTTTCTACACGTTCATCTGTCAATGTAATCGGATATTTTTCTGTAGCAATCGCTATTCCACGTATGTCTGATCCGTTTTGCAGTGCTTCTAACGCCTTCACTTCTGATTGATTCATGTCATTCCTCCAGCTTCTATATTTTCTACTACATTATAGCTTATATTGCGCATAATTCACATAGTTTTTACAAAAGTGGTGCTCTTTTTGCAATAATGATTTGCAAGTCAACGGTTAGCTCTTGCGGTGGATTTGCCAATAATTCGCGTTTTTTCTCTGCATCAATATGCCAACCAAGTGGGGTCATTTCAAGAAAATCCGCAAATAATTCTTTGGCGATTGGTGCTTTATAAGTCACTCGCTCCATATGTTCCACCGTTAGTTTTTCTGCTAATCGTGATGTAACTGAGTCATTCGAATAGCTACTTTTCTCGTCCATATAAATAAATTCGCGCAATTCTCGTAAATAGTTTTCTTCCGGAACAACTTTTAGCAAATAGCCATCTGTTTTTAATAAGCGCGTGAATTCCTCATAATTCGAAGGTGATAAAATATTTAAAATGACATCTGCTGTCTCTGATTGGTTTGGACAATTAGCTAAATCGGCTACCGTCCAAACAATTCCCGGATAATCCCGTGCAGCTTGTTTCACTCCTTCTTTAGCAATATCTAGTCCAACAGCTTGTACAGATTGTCCTTTTGTTTGAAGTTCCTTTACTATTCGCGCTAAATGACTTCCTTCACCGCAACCAGCATCATATAAGACGACCTCTGTTTTTTTCGTATCCGTAATAATAGTTATCATCCGTTCGATTAACTTTTCAAAAAAACCACTCGCAATCACTTTTTTTCGTGACTCAAATAAGGCTTGATCATATTTTGTTTTATGTGCCTGCTTAAGCAAATGCAAGTAACCTGGTTTAGCAATATCAAAACCATGCCGTTCCGGACAAACAAATGAGAGAGGCTCTTTTAGTACAAATTCGCCACCACAAATTGGACAAGAAAGAAGAGCCATACTTTCTTTCATTGCAAGCTTATTTATCTCCATTTTTGATAACAATGAATCTTCACTCCACTCGAAAAACGTTGCCCATACACAGGCAACGTTCTGCTAATTTCTTTTATACGTATAGAAGGTATAATTATACTTGTTTTTTTCATCTTTTTCGTGAGGTTCTTTTGCAACTTCTGAAAAATTCTCCCAATCTACTTCTGGAAATGCAGTATCAGCTTCAAATTCCGCATCAATTTTTGTAACAATTAACGTATCTGCCACATCCATAAATAAACGATAAATTTCCGCTCCACCAACGACATAAATTGGCTCACCCGTTTTCTGAAGATCTAACACAGCCTCTTTGGAATGAAGAATTTCTGCATCATCTAGCTGCAATTCTTTATCCCGAGTTAACACGATAGTTTTTCGATTTGGTAAAGCTTTTCCTAACGATTCATAAGTTTTCCGCCCCATTACTAGTGTTTTCCCAGTGGTTGTTTTTTTGAAAAACTGTAAATCTCCTGGTAAGTGCCACGGCATTTTGTTATCTTTACCAATATTGCCAGCACGGTCTTGTGCCCAAACAAAAATAATCATCCAAGAAAACCTCCCTTATACTGAAATTGGTGCTTTAATTGCTGGATCAGGATTATAACCATCTAGTGAAATATCCGCTACTTCAAAATCAAAAATAGTTGCTGGTTTATCAGAAAGAACTAATTTTGGAAGTGCGTGCGGAGTTCTTGTTAATTGTTCTTTCACTTGTTCAATATGATTATTATAAAGGTGTGCATCTCCCATTGTATGGATAAACTCACCAACTTCAAGCCCAACTTCCCTCGCAATAAGATGCGTTAAAAGTGCGTAACTTGCAATGTTAAATGGAACTCCTAAGAAAATATCTGCACTGCGCTGGTAAAGCTGGCATGATAATTTCCCATCCGCCACATAAAATTGGAATAACGAATGACAAGGTGGTAATGCCATATTGGGAATATCTTCTGGATTCCAGGCAGATACAATTAAACGACGCGAATTTGGGTTTGTTTTAATCATCTCAATTAAATCAGCTAATTGATCAATCGTTTCCCCTTGCGAAGTTTTCCATTCACGCCATTGTTTGCCGTAAATATTACCAAGCTCACCGTATTTACTCGCAAAATCTTCCTCTTCCAAAATACGTGTTTTAAATTTTTCCATTTCCGCTTGATACACTTCTTTAAATGCTGGATCACGCTCTGCTCTAAGTCCAAAATCTGTCATATCTTCCCCGTGGTAATCAGCACTTTTTACAAAACGCTCAAACGCCCACTCGTTCCAGATATTGTTTTTATGTTGTAGAAGGTAGCGAATATTCGTATCACCATGTAAAAACCATAACAATTCGCTTACTACAAGTTTAAATGGTACACGTTTTGTTGTCATAATCGGAAAACCCGCTTGTAAGTCAAAGCGCATTTGATAGCCAAATGTGCTGATTGTTCCAGTTCCAGTGCGATCTCCTTTTTGTGTCCCATTTTCTAAAACGTATTTTTCTAAATCCAAATATTGTTTCATTGTTCGCACTCCTTATTCCGCGTATTGTGATAAAAATTCCCAACGTTCCATCATTTGCTCGAGTTCCGCTTCTTTGGTAGTAATTTCTCCACTAAGCTCTGCTGCTTTCGTAAAATCTGCTCCGGTTTGCTCTAGTGTTTCATTTAATGATTCAATGGTTTGTTCTAGGTCACCAATAGCTTCTTCAATACCGTCCCACTCTATTTGCTCTTGATAGGTCAGCTTCACTTTTTCCTTTTTTTCCGGCGCAGGTTTTTCAGCGGATGTATTCGCCATTTTTTTCATGGATTTTGCAGGTTTTCCTTTAGCTTCTAGTTCTGCTAAATAATCACTATACTCTCCGTAGAAAATCTCCACCTCACCAATTGCACGAAACACAAGTAGCTTATTAACCACCTTATCTAAGAAATACCTATCATGGCTTACAGTAATTACTGTTCCATTAAATGATTCCAAATAATCTTCTAGTACAGTAAGTGTTTGTGTATCTAAATCATTAGTAGGCTCATCCAGTAGTAAGACATTGGGCCGTTCCATTAAGATTCGTAGTAAGAATAAACGTCTTTTTTCGCCACCAGATAAACTGCCAATTTTCTTACCATGCGAGTTTGGTGGAAATAAAAACCTTTCTAACATTGCACTTACGCTAATTACTTCGCCACCAGAAGTCGTCACTTGTTCTCCTGCTTCTTGCAAATAAGCAATCATTCGCATATCTGGGTCCATTTCTTCGTTTTGTTGCGTATAATAACCAAGTTGAACCGTTTGACCAGTAATAACTTCTCCAGCATCAGGGGCTAGTTTACCAGCAAGCATATTAAGTAAAGTGGATTTTCCAGTTCCGTTATTACCAGTAATCCCAAGTCGTTCACCTGGCTGGATAATTAAACTAAAATCTTGCAAGACTTGTTTTTCCTCAAAGCGTTTTTCTAAGTTTTTAAGTTCAAAGACATCTTTACCTAAACGACTAGTAACAAAATCAATCGCTAGTTCGGAGTCATCCGTTTTCGTTTTCACTTTCTTTTCTAAATCATGAAAACGATCTTGCCTTGCATTTTGTTTTGTTGCTCGACCTTGAGGACCGCGACGCATCCAAGCAAGTTCTTTCCGATAAAGATTTTTATTTTTCTCCGATTCGCGCACTTCATTTTCCATGCGAATGGCTTTAGATTCCATAAATTTTTCATAATTACCAACGTAACGATAAAGCGAACCTCGATCTAGCTCAACCATATGATTTGTCACGCGGTCAAGAAAGTAACGATCATGGGTAACAAGAAGTACCGCTCCTTTGAAACGATTTAAATATTCCTCTAACCAACGAATCGACTGAAAATCCAAGTGGTTAGTAGGTTCATCCAAAATAAGTAAATCCGGCGTTTCAATTAAAACTTGCGCCAAACCAACTCGTTTTCGTTGTCCACCTGAAAGTTCGCTAATTTTCGCAGTTAAATCGGTAATTCCAAGTCTTTCTAAAATCGTTTTTGCTTCGGTATTCATATCCCAAGCTGCACTTGCATCCATTTCTTGACTAGCTGCAGTATAAGCATCATGAAGTTTGGTGTTTTCTGAATCAAGCGACATCGCTAGTAGTACTTCTTCGTATTTCCGCATTGCCCGAAGCGCCGCAGTATCTCCATCAAAAACGGCAGAGAGAACCGTATCTTCCTCGTTAAAAACTGGGTCTTGTGCTAAATAGCCAATTGTATAATCTTTAGCTTTAGTAACACTACCCTTATCTCCAGATTCACTTCCTGAGATAATTTGTAATAAGGTTGATTTCCCTGTGCCATTCACACCGATTAAACCAATTCGTTCGCCTTCTGTAATCGTGAGGGAGATATTCTCAAATAGGCTTTTTTCACCATATGTTTTCGTTAAATTTTCTACTTTTAATTGTTTCATTTAGTCCCATCCATTTCCGTTCTGTCCTATCTATTCTAGCTGAAAAAGTGTCACATAGCAATTGGTTTTGATTAGAAAAAAAGTTCCAAAAGTGTTTATAGCACTTTTGGAACTTTGCTAGTTAGAATAAGCCTTTCGCATTTCCATTTTCGTCGACGTCCATATTTAGTGCTGCTGGTTTTTTTGGTAAACCAGGCATTGTCATTACATCTCCTGTTAAAGCAACAACAAATCCCGCTCCAAGTTTTGGAATGAATTCACGAATATGAATCACAAAATCAGTCGGACGACCAAGAAGTGTTGGATCATCTGATAACGAATATTGTGTTTTCGCCATACAAATTGGGTATCTATCCCAACCATATTTTTTAAAGTCTATAATTTGTTTTTGGGCTTTACTTGAAAGTTCAACACCGATACCGCCATAAACTTTTGTAACAATCGCATCTAATTTTTCTTCCATCGTCCAGGCATCCTCATAAATACGCTTATAGTTAGCTTGACCGCTTTCTACAGCCGCAATTACTTTATCAGCTAGCTCTAATCCACCAGCACCACCTTTTTCCCAAACTTCTGTAAGAGAAAATGGTATTTCTTGTTCTTCGCATAAAGCTTCTAATTTCGCGACCTCTGCGTCAGAATCAGTAATGAATTTATTAATTGCCACTACATATGGAATACCAAATGTTTCTATAGATTCCGTGTGTTTTTGCAAGTTAGTAAATCCTTTTGCTAATGCATCAACATTTTCTTCACTAAGTTCTGTTTTCAGTGCGCCGCCGTGCATTTTAAGCGCGCGAATAGTTGCAACGATAACCACACAATCTGGTGCTTTCCCAAGAGAAGGAACTTTAATATCTAAAAATTTCTCTGCTCCTAAATCTGCTCCAAATCCTGCTTCTGTTACAGCATAATCTCCGAGTTTTAATGCCGTACTTGTTGCTGATACACTATTACAACCATGAGCAATATTTGCAAACGGACCACCATGTACGATAGCTGGTGTATGTTCTAATGTTTGAACTAAATTTGGTTTTAGTGCATCTTTTAGAAGTAGCGTTAATGCGCCTTCATAACCCATTTCGCCAACAGTAATTGGCTCTTTTTTATAATTATAACCAATAACAATTTCACTTAGACGTTTCTTTAAGTCTTCTAGATCACTAGCTAAACAAATAATCGCCATGATTTCAGAAGCAACAGTAATATCAAAACCATCTTCCCGTGGCACCCCTTGAATTGGACCGCCTAAACCAACGACTACTTTTCTAAGTGCGCGATCATTTAAATCAACTACACGTTTCCAGACAATTCGTCTACCATCAATGCCAAGCTCATTACCTTGTTGCATATGATTATCAATAAACGCCGATAAAGCATTATTAGCAGCAGTTATTGCGTGAAAATCACCAGTAAAATGCAAGTTAATATCTTCCATTGGAATAACTTGTGCATAGCCCCCACCTGTCGCGCCACCTTTAATTCCCATAGTAGGACCAAGCGATGGTTCTCGAAGTGCGATGACTGTTTTTTTATCTTTTTGAGAGAGTGCATCCCCAAGTCCGACTGTTACAGTTGATTTCCCTTCACCAGCTGGCGTTGGATTTATTGCTGTCACAAGTACAAGATTACCTGGTTGTTTGTCTGTTAAAGAGTGAATGGTATCGTAGGATAATTTCGCTTTATATTTCCCGTAAAGTTCAAGTGCATCCGCATCCAGCCCCAAATGTTCCGCAATCGTTGTAATTGGTAGAATTTCAGCATTTGATGCAATTTCAATATCTGATTTCACTTTATTTGACATGTTAACCCCTCCGAATATGTATATTGTAACAAAGAATCGAAATGCTTTGGTTCCTCCTCAATGCATCAAAAAAGCGTGACACCAAAAGATGTAACACCATTTTTTGATTGAAAAGTAAAACCTGATTGCGCATAAATCAGCATTCGAAACTTGGATTACCATTATTCCTCTGTTTCTGGTCGATTCACTTCCATTGACTTAAGTGCTTTTAGTGCCTCTGGATGTTCTTCAAAAAATTGCACAACATCACCAATTCGGTCAATCGAGTTCCAGCTTAAATGATGTTCAATCCCTTCTACATCATGATAAATATGAGCAGGATCCACACCAATAATACTTAAAAAACTTTCTAGTAGTGCGTGTCTTTCTAGAAGTCTTTTCCCCATTTGTGTTCCTTTAGGTGTTAAAATTAATCCACGGTACTTCTCATAGATTAAATATTCATCTTTATCCAATTTTTGTACCATTTTTGTAACAGAAGAGGGATGGACAAACAGCTCATCTGCAATATCCGATACTCTGGCGTAACCTTTCGTTTCAATTAGAGAATAAATCTTTTCAATATAATCTTCCATACTAGGTGTTGGCATAGCTATACCCTCCAACTTAATTTCTTTCACATAGCCAATTGTACTATAATATGAGGGTTTCTAAAAGTATTTACCCTTTCCAACAAGCAATTTTTCCTAGTAAATAAAAGCAATAAGTCGAATAAAACGAGGCAATCAGCTACTTGAAATGGAATAAAAATAACAGGTAAGCCTTTACAAGTCCAAAAATTTGAAAAATATCGAAAATCAGCTTGACGTTTATAGGTATTTTGATTTATAGTGTTAATATCATATGCGATGACGCTATGAACTGAAAAGGGACGTATTTGCGAAAATTTTTTCATTTAAAATGAAAGCGTTTTAAACGGAATTATTTGAAGCGACTATGAGCCATACTTAGGAGGATTTATTTCAATGCAGAATGGGAAAGTAAAATGGTTTAACAATGAAAAAGGTTACGGTTTTATCGAATCAGACAGCGGCGAAGACATTTTTGTTCACTTCACAGCAATCCAAGGTGATGGTTACAAATCTTTAGAAGAAGGCCAAGCGGTAACTTTTGAAGTAGTAGAAGGTAATCGTGGTGCACAAGCTGCAAATGTAGAAAAAGCCTAAATCAGTTACTTAGTAGACACGGACGTAAAACCGGTAGATTCATTTACCGGTTTTTTTATTGCAAAAACTCCCATTTCCTTCTATAATAAAGCAACATCAAAGGATATGGAGGAATTGGCGTATGGAGGTCTTTGTTGACGGAGCAAGTGCGGGAAATCCTGGATTAAGTGGTGTAGGGATTGTATTAAAAGCAGATGGTATTTACGAACAACTAGCCATCCCCCTAGCTGTGATGACAAACCATGAGGCAGAATTTATTGCGATAAAATTTGGATTAGAAGCTGCCATAAAAAAACAAGCAACATTGGTTCGATTATATTCGGACTCTAAGGTTGCTGTTGAAGCTATCCAAAAACGTCATGCGAAAAATCCTTTATTTAAGCCTCATCTAGAAGAAATTTTACGCATGAGTGATTCATTAGAATTATTTTTTATAAACTGGCGTCATGTAAGTCAAAACAAACAAGCCGACCAGCTCGCACGTCAAGCGATAAAAAAACAGAAGCAATCTGGCACAAAATAAACCAGTTTGCTTCTATTTTTTATTCCACATCACGTGTGAGTGTTTTTAAGCCATATTTTTCAATAACAGCAAAAGCATCCTCTTTAAAGCCTTGATACTTCAAACTATCTAAATTAATTTCGAGTGGCACTTCGGTATGAATTCTAGCTAATTTTTGACTTAGTTCTAGCATAGCCAAATCTTCTTGAATTTTTGTTTGTTGCGCTGGTTTTAATTTATCAAGATTGGATAATACTCCTTCAATGGACTCATATTCTTGAATCAATTTAATGGCTGTTTTTTCCCCAATGCCTCGAACACCTGGATACCCATCCGAAGTATCCCCCATTAATGCTTTTACATCAATAAACTGACGCGGGGTAATACCCATCTCTTCAATAAAGATAGCTTCATTATAACGTTTATAATTACCATAACCTTTTTGCATAATCCAAACGTCATTTGTAGGAGCAATTAATTGTAGCAAATCTTTATCACCACTTAATACTGTAGTTGAAATAGAACTCGCTGCTTGAACGGTAATTGTACCAATACAATCATCTGCTTCATAACCTGGTACGCCTAAATTCACAAAGCCAAATCCTGTGGCAACTTCTTTTGCTAAATCAAATTGTGGGATCATTTCTTCTGGTGGTGCGGTTCTACCAGCTTTATAACCATCATAAAGTTCATTTCGAAAAGTTTGTGAACCCATATCCCAGCATATTAGTGTATGTGTTGGATTACTTTGGCGGATTGCAGCAAACATATGACGCATAAATCCTTGAACACCATTGGTTGGAATTCCATGTTGATTAAACATAAATTGCTTAGAAACAGCAGTTGCATAAAATGCTCTAAAAAGTAGTGCCATTCCATCAACAACAAGTAATTTTTCTTGATTTTCTGTCATATATAATCCCCCAATTTCTTTCTACTGCCATCTATTGTAGCATAATTTCTTTTGGCTCGCAGAAAAAAGAGGTGTTTTTTACCAGCTTGCTTTTTTCACGCCGGGTAATTGTCCTTGATGTGCTAATTCACGAAAACGAATCCTTGACATGCCAAATTTCCGCATATAACCATGTGGGCGACCTGTTAAGTCACAACGGTTATGCAATCTTGTTGGTGATGAGTCTTTTGGTAGTTTACGTAGTTCGTCCAAACGTCCTTCTGCTTTTAACATCCGGCGTAGCTCTGCGTATTTTTCAACAAGTGCTTTTTGACGTTCATATTTAGCGACTTTTGATTTTTTAGCCATATAATCCTCCTTTTATAAATAATAATGATTCCGATTTATATCATACGCCTGTTTTAAAATGAAAGCAAGTCTTCTGTTTTTCAAAAGATAAACTAACTAAAAACCGCTTAAAATCTACCGTAAAGGGTTGATTTTAAGCGATGAAAGCTTTTATTTAGTTCCTATAAGTGGACCATAAGCATTTGAAAAACCATTATTATAGGCTTCTCCTACTTTATTTTTACCAGCGTCCCAATTAACCGACCATGTCATAATTCCTTTTACCGGAGTTCCGTTAGCTTGTAATCGACTAAATACATTTTGTACGATTTGCGGGTCTTTCACATAGCCAGTTGCCGCTGCATCTATATTTGCTGGCAATCCAAAAACAAATTTATTTGCAGGAATTTTTAAATATCCACGCGTGCCATTAATAAAGGAATCCGCCATATAATATAAGAAAGATTCTTTAAGGGCATCATTGTTTTGAGCAATCCATTGGTTGGTTTCATCAACCCAGACACCGTCACCACCTTGATTATATAATTGTGGCGCAATATAGTCATAATAATTAGCAAGCGAAGTTAAATAGCTTTCATAGGCACTACCAGGTTTTAAGTAAGGAAATTCTGGCGCCATTGTAATTAAGAAATTTTCCCCCTCTGCTTTATAATGATCTTTCACCATTTTAAGTGCTGCTGGGATAACGGTTTTATTATCACCTGCTGTAATGGCGCTTTGTTCTAAATCAATGTCTAAACCATCGAATCCATAAGTCTCCACTTGACGGATAATTTCATTTGCAAAAGCCACTTCATCTCCTGCGCTTAGTTCGACATGACCATCTGCGCCACCAAGTGCTAGTAATACAGCACGTCCTTCTTTGTTTAATGTGCCTACTTGGGCTCTGAAATCACTATCACTAATTCCCACTGGTTTAAACGTTGGAATACGGTTTACTCCATCTCCTTTCATAAACGAAACATCTACTACATTGTATGCTGCAGGTGTATCTTGGAGCGCAATATCTGCCGAAGTTCCTTGTTGATAGCCGTCCCCCCCAGCCGATTTCCAACTATGCCAGTAACCAACTAGTACCTGTTTGTTAGAAATATCTGGCATAACAGAAGCGTCGTCTGTTGCTGCTTGGGCAGTGCCACCAAACATCCCTATTCCCGCTCCAACTAAAAGTAAAGATAAACCACCAAACCATTTTTGCTTTCTATTCATCTACTTTCCCCCCTTATATTTAGCCCCAAACAATTGATTTTAGAGCTATTTGAAAATACCCAGCATACTGAAAATAAAACTAGAAAAACAGCAAAAAAACGAAATTGATATAGACCAATTCCGTTTTTAAATCAATAATTATTTATAATCATAAAGAAAAAAATAGCCCAATAAAAACTGTTTTATATTCTTATTCGGCATGTTGTGGTTCTGGATTTGTTGCTTCTTTTGTTTTACGATGCGGAATCATATTAAAAATAATATTAAGCGTAATCGCAGTAATACTTCCAGCAACAATTCCATTACTAGTAAATAAACGAACAAAAGCAGGAAAAGCATTAAATAAATCAGGCACAACAGTTACTCCTAATCCCACTCCGACTGAACAAGCAATAATCAATAAATTTTCTTGCGATGTAAAATTCACTTTGCCAAGCATTTTAATTCCTTGAGCTACAACCATTCCAAACATAGCTACCATCGCTCCACCAAGTACTGGCGTCGGAATAATTGTCGTTATGGCACCAATTTTAGGAATTAAACCTAGAATGATTAGGAAACCTGCCGTCGTATAAATAACTTTGCGTGTCTTTATTCCAGAAAGCTGTACTAAACCGACATTTTGCGAATAAGCCGTATATGGAAATGTATTAAATATACCTCCAAGCATAATCGCTAATCCTTCCGCACGATAGCCCCGTGTTAAATCTTTTTTGGTTAGTTTTCGCTCAGTTATATCTGATAGTGCAAAGTAAACACCTGTTGATTCAACCATGCTAACTAGCGCAATTAAAATCATTGTAATAATTGCCGGCCACTCAAAAGTCGGTGTCCCAAAATAAAATGGTTTTGGCAAATGGAACCAACTTGCTTCACTAACAGGACCAAGTGAAATCCCTTTATAAAGTGCCGCAAAAACAGAGCCGCCAACTAATCCAATTAAAACAGCAATTGCTTTAGAAAAACCTTGTCCAAAGCGGTAAACTAAAATAATTAATAATAATGTTCCAAATCCAAGACCAAGATTATACATGGAACCAAAATCTTTTGCCCCTTCACCACCAGCAAGATTATTGATTGCTACTGGAATGAGGGTTAAACCAATTACTGTCACAACAGAACCAGTTACAACAGGTGGAAAAAAACGTACAACTTTAGAGAAAAATGGTGCTATTAATAATACAAAAAGTCCAGAAACAATGATTGATCCGTAAATTGCTCCAATCCCCATATCTTGTCCAATTAAAATAATTGGCGCAATTGCTTGAACTGCACATCCTAATACAACAGGTAAACCAATACCAAAGAAGCGATTAACCGTTAATTGTAAGAGTGTTGCAATCCCGCACATAAAAATATCAATCGAAACTAAATAAGTCATTTCTTCCCCATTAAATCCAAGCGCCCCACCAATTAAAAGTGGAACGATAACTGCCCCAGCATACATCGCAAGGACATGTTGAAATCCTAAAGCTGCCAATTTCCCTTTACCTAACATTAACTTTTACTCCTCCTCTAAAAATAAGATCTCTTCGTTTTCAAGTGAAGCAATTCTAGCAAGTGAATAAATAGGAAGCCCCGTTTGATTTAATAAAGCTCGCCCTTGTTGAAATGATTTTTCAATTACAATGCCAATTCCAGCTACTTTGGCGCCAGCAAGTTCAGCAATTTCTAGTAAGCCGAGCGCAGCCTGTCCATTTGCAAGAAAATCATCAATAATTAAAATCGTATCCGTCTCTGTTAAAAACTGTTTGGAGACAGAAATATCATTCGATTCTTTTTTGGTGTAAGAATAAACCGTACTCGTATAAAGATTATCTGTAAGTGTAACCGATTTTTTCTTTCGAGCAAACACCACTGGAATAGAAAGCGCTAACCCCGCAAAAACAGCTGGAGCAATACCAGATGATTCAATTGTTATTATTTTGGTAATGCCTAAACCTTTGAATCTTTTTGCAAATTCATTTCCCATTTCTTGCATGAGATTAGGGTCAATTTGATGATTCAAAAAAGCATCTACTTTTAAGACATTCCCTGGTAAAACAGTCCCTTTTTCTTTAATAAATTCTTCCAGTAGTTTCAATGCTATTCTCCTTTCAAAATAAAAAAACTGCTCCTCTATTTTTAGAGAAGCAGTATAGAAGCCACCAAAATGCCTAGTGACTTCGTTATACAAACTACTCATAGTCCGGTTATTTACGGTAACCAGGTAGAAACTCGTCGCCCAATCGCAACTATTATACAAGTATTTCATTATTGAGTTATGTTGTTTATTATAGCTTTCTCAAGTAGGGAGGTCAAGCTAATTTTTATTCAGTAAATTGATATACATACGCATACCTTTTTTCTAGTAGATCTAGTAAGTAGTTTGGATTCAGCCCTTCTCCGGTTGTGTCGGTTATTATTTCCAATGGTTTTTTTGTTTTACCAAATTGATGTACCTGTTTGGTTAGCCACGTTTTTAATGGAGTGTAGTCGTCACTTGCAATAATTGCATCCATATTCGGAATTTCTTGTTGCATTTGGTGATAGAACTGCGCCGCATACATTAGCCCAAGAGCGTACGACGGGAAGTAACCAAAATCACCGCCAGCCCAGTGAATATCTTGTAAAACGCCATTTGTATCGGAATCTGGACGAATACCCAAATACTCTTCATATTTATCTCCCCATGCTTTCGGTAAATCTTTCACTTCTAAATCACCATTAATTAAAGCTTTTTCAAGTTCATAACGGATCATAATATGAAGAGGATAAGTTAGTGTGTCTGCTTCAATCCGAATTAAGGAGCTTTCCGAAATATTTACAGCTCGGTAAAAATCTTCTAACTTCACCGCATCAAAAGCTGGTTTTGTAATAGCTTGAAAATCCGCATAATTACTTTTCCAAAATGCCAAACTAGAACCAATAATAATTTCATAAAATAACGATTGTGATTCATGAATTCCCATAGAAGCACCATTCGCAAGTGGTGTTCCGACAAGTTTAGCAGCAAAATTTTGTTCATAAATGGCATGTCCGCCTTCATGAATGGTACCAAAAACAGCCATTTTAAAATCATTTTCATTATAACGCGTGGTAATTCGCACATCACCAGTATTTAATCCGGTCGCAAATGGATGTACAGTTTCATCTAAGCGACCTGCTTCAAAATCAAATCCCATTTTATTTAAAATTCGAATGCTAAATTCTTTTTGTTTTGCTTTAGAAATTTTTGTATTTAAAATGGATGCATCTGGATTTATTCCCTTAGTCGCAATTTTTTCCCGAATCGCCATGATACCATCACGCACTTTTTCAAATACAGAATCAAGCACAGCAACCGTTACACCCGGCTCATATTGATCAAGCAGCGTATCATATTTATTTTCATCATAGCCCCAATATTCCACAAATTTTCGCTTCATTTCCAAAATTTTCGTCAAAAATGGTTCAAAAGCTGCGAAATCATTTTGTTCGCGTGCGGTTGTCCAAGCTGTCTCTGCCTGTGCTACTAGTTTTGTATATTCCGCATATTCCTTACTTGGGATTTTTTTATTTAAGTCATAGTTTTTTTGACTTTCTTCCAATGTTTTACGAGTTATTTCTGAAAGATTTTCTTTATTTAAATTCAGTTCAGCAATAAAAGCAGCCATTTCTTCTGAGGTTTGCATATTGAAAATCTCTTCAGAAAGAACGCCAATGACATCCGAACGCCCTTCCATTCCTTTGGCTGGCGCTCCAGTACGAAGATCCCAATAAACTAATGCTAATGCTTCTTCAAGTGCTTCCATTTTTTTAATATACGCTAAAAATTCTGCTTCTAATGTTTCTACCAAATCTAACTCCCCCATTCAGTCTTCTTTTTTTACACGAGGTTTTCTTGGACCCCAGTATTGATACAAATCTGTTCGTAAATAGCCATTATATAATTTCCGTTTTTTAGTTGCTTTTTTGCCATAAACTTCTTCAAATAATTCATAAGAAGTAAGGACATATACCGACCAAGTAGGCATTCTTTTATAAACAATGCCCATTTCACGATAAAGCTGGCGAACTGCTTCCTCATCCTCTAGTCGCTCCCCGTATGGCGGATTCGCAACAACCACACCATATTCATCTTCTGTTTGGAAATCTGCAACTTGTAGCTGTCTAAAGGTAATCAAATCACCAAGACCAGCTTCTACCGCATTTTGTTTAGCAATTTCAATTAAGCGTGCATCAATGTCTCCACCGATAATATTTAAAGGTTGCTCATAATTCGCTAAATTTTCCGCTTCTAGCCTAGCATCAGCCCACACTTGTTTTGGCATCCAATCCCAAGTTTCCGATACAAATTCACGATTAAAACCAGGAGCAATATTTTGACCAATTAAAGCCGCTTCAATCGGAATCGTTCCAGAACCACAAACCGGATCATAAAAAGGTCTATCTGGATGCCAGCTCGTAAGTAATACAAGCGCCGCTGCCATCGTTTCTTTAATAGGCGCGCTACCTTGTGCTAATCGATAACCACGTTTATGTAATCCCGGACCACTTGTATCAATTGTTAATGTAACTTCATCTTTTAAAATAGAAACTTCCAACTTAAAAAGTGCCCCTGTTTCCATTAATCGACCAGAGCGGCGATATTTTTCACTAACACGATTCACTATTGCTTTTTTCACAATTGCTTGACAGTCAGGTACACTATAAAGCGTGGATTTAACAGACTTACCAGCAACAGGAAACTGCGCATCTAATGGTAAATAGGATTCCCATGGCAATGCTTTTGTTTTTTCAAATAATTCATCAAATGTTGTCGCTTTAAAAACACCTACAACAATTTTCACACGGTCAGCTACACGTAACCATAAATTTGCTCTGGCAATAGCCGATAAATCTCCTTCAAAATAAACTTTACCATTTTCTACTTTTGGTTCGTAGCCCAAACGTGCTACTTCTTTTCCAACAATCGCTTCTAAACCGGAAGCTGCTGTTGCCACCAACTGAAATGTTTTCATAGTGTCCCATCCTTTATTTAAATTTCTAATGAAAAAAAGCTGTTTTAAAAGGTGGAAGCGATTGTTTTAAATAGGCATTCAACCAGGTCGAACACCACCTTAAAACTTGCGCTCCGGCCTTCTAAAACAGCCTTCAATGTTAAATTCATCCTGCAAATAACGCTCTGTAAGCCATGTTCTGTTCTTTACTATATACAGGGTAATAGTAAAGAGATAACCATCTATCTGCGCGAAAATACATTCGCACCTCGTCCCTTGTTCTTGATTCCTCGGGAAAAGTGCCCCTACCATAAGTTTGAGTTTCTCGCTCGTGGGGTTTACCTCGTTCCACTTCCGAGCATTTCTGCCGGAACTTCGTCACTGTGGCACCTTCAAGGTTATAAGACCATATCTAAAAGACTTAGGTCATTCACCTGCCGTCAAACCGGAAATCCGGAATGCCCTGGCTTATTGTTTGACCAGGCACGATCACTACGGGCATCACAGCACCGTGCGAGCATGGACTTTCCTCTGCTCTCCTAAGAAAACAGCGATTATCCGAACGTTATTCATGTTTTGTTAACTTACTAATACTAGCACACCTATTCGTTATCGTCCAGCTTATTTCCAAAAACATGCTTTTCTAAATTAGAAAGTCGTTTTAAAATATCAAAGTTGGTCGTTCCAGCTGGTTGTGTTGCTGCACGAAATGCTGGTGCTGGCTGTGCTGCTGTTTTTACAGGTGCATTGTCTAATTCTTGTACTAAACGAATATTTTCAGCTTGAAGTGCTTCAATTTCTTGTGTAAAAGTACTATAATCTTTGATAACCATGTCTAAAAATTCATCGACATCTTCCGGATTATATCCACGAAGCCCTGTTTTAAATTCTTTTTCCAAAATTTCTTTACCAGTTAAGAAATACTCAAATTGTTCCGAAGTCATGTAACTCCACCTCTATCTCTATTCTTACATATTTTTGTTCTAGTTATATACTTACCCTTATTTTTCCAAATCTCACACCATTTGTCAATCTATACGGATATTTTTTCTAAAATCACTGTAGCGACCTATTTTAAAACGCTTGATTCATATCATCCACTACATCTTGCAGGGCATAAAAGTCAATACATTCTAAATAATAATCCGATTGTTCCTTCGCAAGTTTCGCACGTTCATAAAAGAATTTTGGCGACCCTTCTTTTTCTATATCATAAACTAGTAAAGCTCCATCTGTATTATCAATAATAAAACTATCTTTAGCTGCGAACTGAGCTGGATTTTCATACGGTCGTTTGGTAATGTGCGCATGATAATCAGCAGCCGCAAGTATCTCATTCGCCCATAATTGATTAGCCTCATTCCAATTAGAACTTTGCGCTTCGAACGGCTCTAAAACAGCCAGTTTCAATGCGTATTCATCCGCTTTAAGTTCTATAACTACTTCCCCTGCCCACAGTTCAATTCCAAGCTGCCCAGAAATGATAACCCATTCTAATCCATCTTCTATAAGTGGAATAAGCTGACGTTTTATTGTTTCCTTTATATAAGTGGCTTCATCCGCATCTTTTTTAAAAATTCCTAACTCAAAATTTTTATATCCAGTTACTGCGATGGATTTCACATCAATTCCTCTTTTCTTTTTAAGAAATCTCTAACTCTTGTTAATGTATACTTAGTGGATTCATAGTGATCTAGGAAGTGCTTATAAAATGACTTTCCATTAAAAGCGCTAACTGCTGTCATTTGGATATTATCAGATGCTTGTTTTAGTTGGAGCTCTCCCAAATAAGGTGGTCGCTCTTTATTTACCCATGGAATAGCTAACTCTAAAAATTCATCTGCTAGCCTCTTCGCTTCATCTACAAACGGTTTCATATCTTTATAAAAATCAAACGGTTGTGCTTCTTCACGATTCCTTAAATACAGTTCCCAATTTTTTTCATTTTGAAGAAGTAATTTTTCCGTGCGTTCTAAAAGTTCCATACTATCACTCTTTCTTTCACAATTTCATCTACTTTCAGGATAGCATAAGAGGGAAAATCTTGCCTAAAATTAGATTATTGACGAAAATGTGGTAAAATAGACGAAGGTACGTTCTATTTTCAAGTTAAATTCTTGCTAAAAAGAGGTATTCTTCATTTAACTTAGACTATCATTTTCATTTTTATTTGTTATAATAGATGTTAGTCTAAAATTCAGAATAGAAATTTTCTGATAGAGGTGAGAAAAAAATGGCTATTGGCTATCCTAATGGCAAGAAATATGCAGTGAGTCATAAAGAATCCATTCCGAAAAAAAAACGGAAAACAGAGGTTACTTATGGCAAACGTGGTATGTCTTTAGAAGATGACTTAAATGATACAATCGCTTACTATTTAGCGCAAAATATGGCCGTCATCCATAAAAAACCTACCCCTGTTCAAATTGTCAGTGTAGATTATCCAAAAAGAAGTAGTGCAAAAATTAAGGAAGCCTACTTTAAAACACCATCTACCACAGATTACAACGGTGTTTATAAAGGAAAGTATATTGATTTCGAAGCAAAAGAAACCCAAAATACCACTTCCTTTCCACTAAGTAATTTTCATGATCACCAAATGACACATATGACAAATGTCTTAAAACAAAATGGGATAGTTTTTGTCATTATCGCCTTCCAAAAATTAGGAGAAACTCATTTCATTCCATTTGAAAAGTTTTACCCTTTTTGGGAACGAATGCAGAATGGCGGAAGAAAATCCGTTACTTTAGCAGAAATACAAGATGTATCAGACCAAATTCCTTATGGTCTAAATCCAAGGCTTGACTTTTTGAAAACAGTCGAAAAAATATACTTCTAGTCAACCTTTTTAAAGGAGAGAGATTTTTAATGGCAGATAAACCGCAGACAAGATCTCAGTATCGCAACAAACAAAATGGCAATTCTAAAAAGAATCCGCCAAAACGAGGAAAACGTGTTGTCGCTAACATTTTCAAAACGATTTTCTTTGCAGGATTATTTTTAGCATTTTTTGGTGTTGCGGCTGGTGCAACGGTCTTTTACGATTACGCGAAAGATGCACCTAAACTGACCGACTCCAAGCTACGAGATCCACTTTCATCTAAGTTACTTGATAAAGATGGGAAGGTTTTCGCAGAAGTTGGAACCGAACGGCGGGAATATATTGAATACAAAGATATACCAGACACCTTGAAAGATGCAATTCTAACTACAGAAGATGCACGTTTCTATGAACATGATGGGATTGACCCTATTCGTCTTGGTGGGGCTGTAATTGCCAATTTCAAAGACGGATTTGGTTCGGAAGGTGCAAGTACACTTTCGCAGCAGATTATCAAAATGTCTTATTTAGACTACACCAATAAAACATTAGCAAGAAAAGCCCAAGAAGCATGGCTTGCACTTCAATTGGAACAAAAATATAGCAAAGATGACATATTAGAAATTTATGTCAATAAGGTTTATATGTCTGATCGTGTCCACGGAATGCAAACAGCTTCTAAACATTTTTATGGTAAGAGCTTAAATGATATAACCTTGGCACAAACAGCTCTAATTGCTGGTATGCCACAAAGTCCAAATAATTATAATCCTTATGACCACCCTGAAGCTTCTAAAAAACGTCGTGATCAAGTGCTAACAAATATGTATACACATGATAAAATCACAAAAGACGAAATGACAGCTGCACAGAATACACCTATAAATACTGGACTCCGTTCGAAAGAAGACCGTGAAGATAAAATTTATAAATATGATTCTTATGTCACACAAGTTTTAAGTGAGATTCCAAAAGATTATGATGTTTATCGAGATGGTTTAACTATTTATACAGCCCTTGATCGTGACGCTCAAGAGTATACCGAAAAAATGCTAAATACAAATGAAATTGTTAACTTCACTGATGATGAAATGCAAGCTGGGATTGTCTTACAAGATACAAAAACCGGCCGTGTTCAAGCAATCGGTGGAGGACGTAACCAAACCGTTACACGTGGCTACAATTACGCAACGCAAGTAAAACGTTCTGTTGGGTCCACTATGAAACCAATTGCCGATTACGGTCCAGCCTTTGAATATTTAGACTGGTCCACCGCGCATATTTTGGAAGATGAACCTTATACGTATACTGGTGGAACGCCTATTAATAACTGGGATTTCGCTTATAAAGGTCCGATTTCTGTTCGTCAAGCGCTTTATCAATCAAGAAATATTCCAGCATTGAAAACACTTCAAGCAGTTGGATTAGAAAAATCTGAGCAATTCGTTAATAAACTTGGTATTACTTATGATGAGGGACAAAATGTAGAGTCTAATTCTATCGGTGCAAATAGTTCCAATCCAATGCAAATGGCTGGTGCATATGCTGCATTCGGAAATAAAGGAATTTACAATAAACCTCATACAGTGACCAAAATCGTCTTATCTGATGGACAAACGGAAATTGACACGGAACCAAAAAGCACAGTAGCAATGAAAGAATCCACTGCTTATATGATTTCAGATGTTCTTAAAGATGTTTTATCCATCGGTACAGGTACATCAGCAGCAGTCCCAGGTATCCCTGCAGCTGGTAAAACAGGTACAACAAATATACCTCCTGAATTCACATCACAATACTACTACCCTGGTGGTGCGGCTCGTGATTCGTGGTTCGCAGGTTATACAACAAATTATTCTATCGCAGTTTGGACTGGCTACGATGATAAGAAAAAATATGTTTCGGCAAGTGAACAAAAAATTGCCCAATATATGTTTAGTAAATTAATGGCACATGCTTCAAAAGGAAAAACAACCGAAGACTTCAAAATGCCAAATAATCTTGTTTCTATTCCAATTCTAAAAGGTAGCAACCCAATTGCTCGTGCTGCATCTGGTACATCAAGCGACAAAGTAAGCTATGAATTATTCATCGCCGGCACTGCACCAACAAGAACTGCTTCTACACCAGAAGATGAGAAAAAGAAAAAAGAAGCAGCCGCGAAGAAAAAAGCAGAAGAAGAAGCGAAGAAAAAGCAAACAGATGAAGAGAAAAAAGAAGCAGAAGAGAAAAAGAAAGAAGAAGAAGCAAAGAAAAAAGCAGAGGAAGAAGCTAAAAATAAACAAGTTGCTGCCCCAGCCGGCTTAAGGGCAAGTTACGATGCCAATTCGAAGCAAATTAATGCTTCTTGGGGGGCAGTGGACGGAGCTACTTATGCTGTAACTGTAAATGGAACAACAACCAACGTTTCCTCCACGTCTGTCTCAGTTAGTGGTGGTAATCCAGGCGATACTATATCCATTAGTGTCGTCGCCATAAAAGATGGTAACCGAAGTCCCGCGGCTTCAACAACTGTCAATATTCCAGCAGCTGAATAGTAAAATTAAAAGAGTGAAAGATTTTTAAAAATCTTTCACTCTTTTTTGCTTACTTTTTAGCAATTAATTTGCGTTGTTCTAATACTAATTCATTTAACTGACGAAAGCCTAAATAAGTATTTCCACGTTTTAATACATATTCCAGTCGTTCATCCAAATTAAGAGGCTTCATTTCAAGTGTTGTTATCTGTTCCATTAAATTATCTAGCTGAACTGGCCGATGATTACTCCAAAATAAAATAGATAAAAATATACCAAGTGCATCTCGAACAACTGTTGGCGCTGGTTTTTTATGAACTTTTAACTCTGCTTCCATACTTTCTGCTAGGTTGGTCATATGTTTAGCAAGTTTGCGACATGCTTTATCTGTTTGATTTTTCCAAGGAAGAACGCCAGCCCCTTTAGTATAAAATTGCTGTTCCTGCCAAAAAGGTAAACTACTTACATAAATTGATTCAGGATCAAACTCTTCTGCCACAACATCTGGCGCAGGGAAATCGGGATGAGTTAACTCCACTGCATATTTAAATTCAGCCATCAAATCCCCTCTCTTTCGCTTGTTTTTTTCCTTCACGGCATAAATAAAGAAGCGGACATGTTGGGCATTCCGGCTTTCTTGCTTTACAATGATATCTACCAAAGAAAATCATATAGTGATGCGCATCGGACCATAGTTCTTTTGGTAATTTTCGTTTTAATGTTTCTTCTACTTCTACAACAGAATCTTTCCATCTACATATACCAAGCCGTTTACTAATTCGTTCTACATGTGTATCAACAGCAATTGCAGGTACACCAAAACCTACTGATAATACGACATTAGCAGTTTTTCTACCTACGCCTGGTAAGCTTTCTAGTTCTTTATGTGTCCGCGGCACTTCCCCGTTAAATTCAGTTAGTAGTTTTTGTGATAAGCCTTGAATATTTTTTGCTTTATTTCGATATAAACCAATGGAGCGAATATCATCCATTAATTCTTCCAAAGAAACAGCTAAATAATCTTCTGGTTTATGGTATTTTTCAAAAAGAGAAGCTGTTACACGGTTTACTAGCACATCCGTACATTGTGCTGATAAAACCACTGCTACTAGCAATTCAAATGTATTTTTATGAACTAACTCACAGTGAGCAGCTGGAAACATTTGGGCCATTTCTTCTATGCATAATACTGTTTGTTTATTAGTTAGCAATTTAGTTACTTCACCCTTTTCTTTTTTCAAGCCAGTCATATAATGGAATCGAACCGGCGCTTTTTTTCACTTCTTCTTTCTTTATTGTTTGCGTAGTTTTTCCGTTTTGATGAAACTCTTCGGCAACTCGTTTGGCATCTTCTACGGTTTTTACGCCTTGTTTCGTCCAATTAAGTAAAATCCTATCAATATAGCGGAAATTTAATTTTTGTGAAATAACCGCTTCTTTTAATGCTTCTTTTATTAGCTCAGGACTGGTTTTATCTTGGTCTAACCAAGCAGACAACATTTCTGCTTCCATCGGTGAAAGTGGTCGTCCAAATTCAGCTTCAAAAAGGCTATATAAATTGGTTTGTTTTTCGATTTGCTTTTCTTGTCTACCTTCTGCTTCGATATTTTCATATAAAGCTGCGAGTTTCCCCCAAAGTGGCGCTAAACTATAACGTTCGGAAATCATTTGAGAAGCATCTTGGCTTTGTTCAATAGCAATCATCCCTTTTTTTAAAAGCGAATCCATTATTTTAATTGTTTCTTCTAATCGTAATGTTGTTCGCACTGTTAACATCTCCATAGAAGGGAAAAATTCAGCATTCGCAGCAAAGGATTGAATTTGAAGTAATAACATCATTTCTAGTTCATTTAAGCCAACTACAGTATAATTTTTCACTAACACTTGTGGCAAAGTTACTTGCCCTTCATTCATCCAGTTTTCAAGCATTTTTGGATTCATTTTAAACACCTCACTACAAAATTATAACATGGTTTTCAGGTGAAAAATATAAAAGTAGTGATAAAATAATGAAATCCAATAGAAAATGCATTTATCACTAGAAAAAAATTAGCAGACTACTCTCCTAATTTTCTCCAGTAACGCTTTTTATTTCGTTTGTCGTTTTTTCACTTCTATTGCGATGAACTCTGGTAAATAGTCAGGTGTACATCCTTTTGCAACTACCTCATCTTTGTAAAGTCCTGTTTTTTCTCCAATGTTAATACAACGTGCCCGATATTTCTCGTCATAAACGCCTATCCAAGCAGCCGTAAAATTCATTGCCCACTTTACTTCTGGTTCCTCTTGCATTATGGATGTTTCTATCACAGACAACAAGTCTTCCGTATTATCAGGTGGTGTTTGTCCCGTCCATCTAAGACGTGCTTGATAATACCAGTAAGTGCGTCTTTGCAAAGAAGAAGGACTGTTTTCCCAGCTCTCCATTAGTGCAATAGTCTTTTTATCTTTCATCAGCTGATTGGCCATTAACCAATCCATTAAATTATTTCGTTCATTATAAGAATGAATCTGCATATCTTTATCCAATTGATTTAAAAAAGCTTGATCAAGCGCTTTTTTATCCATAATTAAAATCGCTAATAGTCTTGGAAAATATTCTTTTGTTGACCAAAGTTCCATAGCCAGCTCATGATCTTTTTTGTATACTTTTGCAAGCTTCCTAATATCACCCAGCTTTGTTTTTTCATCAAATTCCTTTAAAATAGCTGCAACTTCTGAAGTACGCTTACTTTTCTTATCCATCTTTTTCATCCTCCGTTATTACATATATTTTAACTACTCACTATAATTGATGATAAACCTATTTACTTATTTATATAGTAGCATAAAAAATAGAGACATATTTATTATGCCTCTATCTTAAATGAAATTATTTTATTATGGATATAAACGATTTAGTAAACGTGGGAATGGAATAGTTTCACGAACATGTTCCGTTCCTGAAATCCATGCAACTGTCCGTTCAAGTCCAAGTCCAAAGCCTGAATGTGGAACTGAACCATAGCGAGCTAAATCAATATACCAGCTATAAGCTTCTTGGTCTAAATCAAAGTCTTTCATCCGTGCTTGCAGTGTTTCTAAGTCATGAATACGTTCAGAACCACCAATGATTTCACCGTAACCTTCTGGCGCAATCATATCAGCACATAGTACCACTTGATCGTTTTCTGGATCTTCTGGCATATAAAATGGTTTAATTGCTTTTGGATAGTGAGTAATAAAAACTGGTTTTTCAAAACTATCCGCAATGGCTGTTTCATGTGGAGCGCCAAAATCATCACCCCAAACAATATCATCAAAGCCTAATTTGTGTAATAAATCAATTGCTTCCGTGTAAGTAATCCGCGGAAACGGTGCAACCATTTTTTCTAAATGCGTTATATCGCGTCCAAGGCGATCAAGTTCCAAGCGACAATTATCAAGTACTGCTTTCACTAAAAAGGCCACATAGTTTTCTTGCACTTTTAAACTATCTTCCAATTTATAAAATGCCATCTCTGGTTCAATCATCCAGAATTCAATTAAATGACGACGTGTTTTTGATTTTTCAGCGCGGAATGTTGGACCAAAGGAGAATACTTTACCAAATGCCATCGCAGCAGCTTCCATATATAATTGACCACTTTGAGAAAGAAAAGCATCTTCATCAAAATATTTGGTATGGAAAAGTTCGGTTGTTCCTTCTGGTGCACTACCAGTCAAAATTGGTGGATCAATTTTTAAAAAGCCTTCTTGATTGAAAAATTCGTATGTAGCACGAATAATTTCATTTCGAATTTTCATAATCGCATGTTGCCGATTAGAACGTAACCATAAATGACGATGGTCCATTAAGAATTCTGTTCCATGCTCTTTTGGTGTAATTGGATAGTCATGAGATTCACTAATTACTTCCACACCAGAAACAGCCATCTCATAACCAAACGGAGAGCGTGTATCTTCGTTAATTGTACCTGTAACAAAAAGGCTTGTTTCTTGGGTTAACGCTTTTGCATCAGCAAAAACTTCTTCGCCCACTTCTGCTTTTACGACAACGCCTTGCATAAAACCAGTTCCATCACGTAATTGCAAGAAAGCAATTTTACCACTTGAGCGTTTATTCGCTAGCCATGCACCTATTGTTACTTCTTTTCCGACAAATTCGGATGCTTGATTAATTGTTATTTTCACTTGTCTACACTCCCTAATTCATAAAACTTTTTATTCGATTTATAGCTTCTTGGAATAAGTCTGGATTTGTCGCATAAGAAAGGCGTATATAATCGGGCATCCCAAATCCTGAGCCGGGAATGACTGCGACTTTCGCTTCTTCCAAAAGAGCTGCTACAAAAGCATCTACATCCTGAAAACCTTTTTTATCGGCCGCTTCTTTTGCATCAATAAAGAAGTAAAAAGCGCCATCGGGTTTTTTTGGTTTAAATCCTGGAATACTTTTTAATTCTGGGTAAAAGCGTTCCATTCGTGCTTCAAAAGCTTGATACATTTTTTCAGGAATTTCTTGGCTACCAACATAAGCTTCTAGCGCTGCATATTGTGCATTAGCAGTAGGATTACTCGTCATATGATCCGCAAGTTTACTCATTCCAGCAATGATTTCTTTATTCGCAGCAGCGTAGCCAATTCGCCAACCTGTCATTGAATAAGCTTTCGATACACCGTTAATGAGAATTGTTAAATCGTACAAGCGGTCGCTTAAACTTGCAATCGAAACCAGCTCTTGCTTATTGCCATAATATAACTTTTCGTAAATTTCATCTGACACAATATAAATTTGATGCTTTTCTGCTACAGCCCCAATTTCCGCTAACTCTTTTTTACTATAACACATACCGGACGGATTATTGGGTGAGTTTAAAACAACTGCTTTGGTTTTTTCTGTAATTGCTTGCTCAAAATCGTTTGCAGACATTTTAAAATCTGCATCAAAACCTGTTTCTACAAAAACAGGAACTCCCCCAGCTAATTTGACTTGCTCTGGATAAGTAACCCAATAAGGAACAGGAATAATAACTTCATCACCTGGATCTAATATCGTTTGAAACGCGGAATATAATACATGTTTTGCACCAGTTCCTACAAAAATTTGATTTGTTTCATAGGTTAATGACTGGTCTTTTGCTAATTTATCCACAATAGCTTGCTTTAAATCAATAATCCCGCTTGAAGGTGTATATTTAGTGAATCCTTTTTCCATAGACTCCACCGCTGCATCAATTATATTTTGCGGAGTATTAAAATCTGGCTCCCCAGCACCTAATCCGATAACATCTATTCCTTCTTGTTTCATTTGTTTCGCTTTTGCCGTAATCGCAAGTGTTGGCGACGGTGCCACTCCTTTGACACGGCTAGATAAAGGTAATTCCATTTAGTTCCCTCCTCTTATTTTTACAAATTCTCTATTTCTCGGTACCATTCACCTGTTTCAAAGTCAATGTCAAAATAATTTAGGTTATCGTTTTTATCTAAATAAGCCACTTCCCAAATTGGTGTACCTTTTTCCATGCCTAAATTAGCATGTAATATTTTTGTTGGATTTTTTTCTTTCTCGACTTTATCACGAGCTTGTTGTTCCGAGATACCGTCAGAGGCAAATTTCACATAGACTTTACCTGATTTTTTCTTAGGAACCCAAACAATGATATTTTCCTTCTTGCTGTTCTTACCTGTTAATACGTAATACACTTCTTGCGGACCATTGTATAAATAAAATTGATCCGTTGATTTTAAGTCCACTTGACCGCTTATTCGGTCTAAAGCTTCCTTTTCTGCATCTGATACTGGTTTTTCTGCATATCGAAAATACAGAAAAGCCGCCACAATAAGCACAATAATTATGCCGAGAATAATCGCTATCCATTTACCGATCTTACGCTTAGGTTTTCTATTTCGCAAAATAATCTCGCTCATTTCTATTTCTAAATTACCGGTAAATTACCCGGCGTATGCATTTTCATTTTCGCATAGATACATTATAGCAATAGCCGCCGTATATTTGAAGTCATATTAAGAAAAATTTAACCTTCCTTAAAGAATTCACTAACTTCTTCTAGTAAAACAGCTTGCTTTCCTTTTAAAATGGGGGCATTAGGAATAGAATCTAAAAATGCTTTTCCAAATCTAGTTGTATCCACTCGATTATCAAAAATAAAGACAATACCACGGTCAGACTCCCGTCGAATTAAACGTCCAAAGCCTTGTTTAAAGCGAAGAACAGCTTCTGGTAAGGAGTAGGTTTGAAAAGCATTTTCACCACGTTCTTTTCGTAAAGCAATTTGCGCTTTTGTATAAGGATCATCCATCGGCGCAAACGGTAACCTAACAATAATAAGACATGATAAGTCCTCTCCTGGAATATCAATCCCTTCCCAAAAACTTGTCGTTCCTAACAAAATGGCCTTATCAAACATTTGAAATTGTTTCGTAAGTCTTGCCGCACTACCTGCTGAAACGCCCTGTGCAAGCAACACATATTCTTCCAACGACTTCTCATTTTTCATGTGATAATACGTTTTTTGCAGCATTTCAGAGGCTGTAAATAGGACTAGCATTCGTCCATTTGTTTTGACGGCAATATGCCTAATATATTTTGCTAGCTCAGTTGTATAGCGTTCGATTGGTGTATCTTTAATTGATGGCATATCATCAGGAATCATCACTCGAGCATTTTTCTGATAGTCAAAGGGAGAAGGAATTCGTTTTTCTATAATTTGTTCTTCTTCCAAACCTAAACTTTTCCGTAAAAAGTCAAACTTACCATTAACTGTTAATGTAGCCGAAGTCATAATGACACTTTCTTTCTTGGCGAAAAATTCTTTTCCAAGAGTTGGCTCTACTTCCATTAAAACTGCTTTAAGACGAATACTTGATACAGAATGTTTTTTGTCTGCTTGCAAGTAAATCGTTAAAATGGGGGATTTTTTATGTAGCATTTGTTCCAATTGATTGACGATATTCTTCCAATCAAGTAAGAACGCATACATTTCCTCTAAAAAAGCACTTTCTGCTACACCTAGTTCGTCTTCTTCTGCTTTTCCTTGAGCAAGTAAAGTTTCCATATTTTTCTCAGATTCTTGAAGCAAAAGGAGTACTTTCTCTGCAGCATAATACACCGCGTCATCCCAAGTATCCTTTTCGCTATTTTCCACAAGTATCACTTCTTGCAAATTTTTACGAGCATAGTTTAGTTGCATTTTTAGGAGGTTAAAAAATTCTTCTACTGCTTCTCCAAGTTTCATCGCTGCAATATCTAAATCATACAAACTATCTGCATCTGGAAAAGCCATTGACAGTCGTGTTAATAACGAATATTTGTCTAAAGATCCTAACTGATTTAAGAAATATTTTAATTTGCGATATGAAAGTACGAAACTACCCTGTGTTCTAGCGCTATCGGCAAAATGGTGGGCTTCATCAATTACCGCAAAAGCATATTTTGGTAGGGTTTCTCTTCCTGAAAAATGATCATTCAACAAAAGCGCGTGATTCACAATAACTAAATCTGCATTTTTGGCTTGTTCAACATTAAATTTATAAAAATCATGCGCTAGCCATGGATCATGTTTTTCAGAAAGAAACCAACCAGTATGTTTCATCCGATTCCAAAATAATTCCCCACCACTAGATAAATTTACTTCATCAATATCTCCCGTTGTAGTCTCTGTAAGCCAAACGAGTAATTTTAATTTCGTTACAACAACATCATATTGTGTGTCCACTTCTTCTAGTAATTGTTCGAACTTAAATAAATTCAAATAATGGTCGCGGCCTTTAAGTAAACTCGCCCTTACTTCAAAACCAGTTAATTTGGTAAGTAGCGAGACATCTTTTTCAAATAACTGTGCTTGGAGTAAATTCGTATATGTACTAATAACAACCGGTAACTTCGCTTGTTTTGCTTGATAAATCGCCGGCAAAAAATAACCAAGTGATTTACCGATTCCAGTCCCTGCTTCGATTAAAGCATGCTTACCAGATTTCATCGCTTGGAAAACAAGATTCATCATTTCAAATTGTCCCGTTCTTGTATACAATGGTGCGCCAGCTTTTTGAAAAAGCGCAACTTTATCTGCATCGGTTTCAGGAAAATCAAGCAAATCCGACCGGTTATAACTAGGCCGTTCTACTGATTTTTTACGAATAACTAAACTTCGGTGCTCTATAAATTTTGGCTCTAAAGGCTGGTTAGCACGTTCTTTTTTCATTTCTATGTCGAATAAAAGTTCCGGTAAATAGCTTTTTAGACTTCCGGAAACGGTAGTCATTTGTCTGATCACTGGAAGGGGCAATTCCTCTAATTTTTGAAGTAATAATAGTAGTAAATCTGCTGTTACTTCAGCGTCACTGTCGGCTTGGTGCGGCTTATCATGGCCAAGACCGAATTCATCCGATAAATCTTGCAATTTGTAACTATCAATTCCTGGATACATAATTCTCGCTAATTCCACTGTATCTAATTTCTTCATTTTTCCAAGAGAGATTCCCGCACGATTCATTTCTCTCTCCAAAAATGTCCAATCAAAGGAAACATTGTGTGCAACAAATATTGTATCTTCTAATAAACTAGCAATAATAGGTGCTACGTCTTCAAATAAAGGAGCATCTTTTACATCTTTTGGAGAAATTCCCGTTAATTCTTGAATAAAAGCAGGAATTGGTTTTTCTGGATTTAAAAAAGTAGCGTAGGTTTCGAGTCGTTTGCCAGATTCTACAAAACAAGCAGCGAACTGAATAATCCTGTCATCACGTGAAGCTTGGTTCCCTGTTGTTTCTAGATCTACTACTATATAACGTTTCTCTTTCATCCGCCAACCTCTTTCTAAACTTCTTTTATTCAAAAACTAGCGTAGTAAACAAACGAGCAGCTTGAGCAAAAAATCACTCAAGCTTCCCGAATTACTATAAAGTCGTATGCGCTTTTTCTTCTGGAAGAATCATTTCAATTTGGTTCTTTTCATCTAATACTACAATTTTTGGTTCATGTGCACTTACTTCTTCTGCGGTAAACATACCATAACTGATAATAATTACTACATCACCTACTTGCACATGCCTTGCAGCAGCACCATTTAGGCAAATCACCCCACTACCAGGTTCTCCTGGAATAATATAGGTTTCTATTCTTGCACCATTATTATTATTAACAATTTGTACTTTTTCATTTGGGCGCATATCCACTGCTTCTAGTATAGCTGAATCAATGGTAATACTGCCTACATAATTTAGATTGGCTTCTGTAACTGTTGCTCGGTGAATTTTGCCATTCATCATTGTTCTAATCATTTTTACCGCCTCTTTACATTTATTAATTCGTTATCAATTAAACGAGCTTTGGAATATTTCACTGCAGCTGCAATAATAATGCCTTTAGTCCAGTCCGTTACAGGTGTAAATTCTGGATAGGAATAGATTGCTAAATACGCTATTTTTTCATGTGCTGTTTGCTGATTTATTGTTGCAGTCATTTGCTGAATAATATTAGTTTCATTCGTAACTCCAGATTCAATTAAGCTACGTCCAAGTGTGAGTGCTTTATGAATAACTGGTGCTTCTTTACGCTCAAGCTCACTTAAATACACATTTCGCGAGCTTTTTGCTAGTCCGTCCGCTTCTCTAACAGTAGGTATTATCCGAAGATTGACTGGGAAAAAGTAGTCTTCTACCAAACCAGAAACAACGGCTACTTGTTGGGCATCTTTTTGTCCAAAATAGGCATTATTAGGACTTACTAAGTGAAATAATTTCGTAAGCACGGTGACAACGCCATCAAAATGGCCTTCTCGGTCCGCACCGTCTAGAACAGATACACGTTTTTCTACATGTAACTTAGTAGCAAGCTCATCTGGATATATTTCTTCTACGGATGGAATAAATAAAATATCTACACCGCCTTGTTCAGCAAGTGTACTATCATGAACTTCATCACGTGGATATGCATCAAAATCTTCGTTAGGTCCAAATTGGGTTGGATTGACAAAAACACTCATTACTACAAAATCATTTTCTTTTCTAGCATGGCTGACAAGGCTCATATGTCCTTCATGTAAAAATCCCATTGTCGGTACAAAACCAATAGTTTGATTGGCTTTTTTTTGGTTAATAATTGCCTCTTGTAGTTCTTTTCTGCTTCGAATGATTAACATTATCTTATTCCTTTCCGTATAGGCCCTTTAAATCTTCTTCAGCCATCGTAAAGCTATGTTTTACTTCAGGAAATGTTCTCGCTTTTACTTCTTTCACATAATTTGAAAGTGCGGATTCGATGGTTTCATCAATATCTGCATATGCTTTCACAAATTTTGCCCGTCTACTAATTCCGTAACCAACCATATCGTGATAAACAAGAACTTGTCCGTCTGTTTCAACACCAGCACCAATACCAATAGTTGGGATAGAAAGCGCCTTTGTTACTTTTTCGGCCAGCTGACGAGGGATTGCTTCTAAAACAACAGCAATAGCTCCTGCTGCCTCAACTGCTAAGGCATTTTCAATTAGTTCTTGCGCTTCTTCTGCTGATTTAGCTCGAACTTTGTAACTTCCTGTAAGTCCCACGCTTTGTGGTGTTAAGCCAAGATGAGCAACTACTGGTGCGCCGGCTTCTGTTAATCGAGCAATTTTGTTAATAACTTCTTTGGCGCCTTCAAGCTTAACTGCCTGGGCCCCACTTTCCTGAATGATTCGACGTGCATATTGTATTGTCTCATCCACCGAGCCATGATAAGTCATAAATGGCATATCTGTTACAACAAATGTGTTAGGTGCGCCACGCTTCACCGCTTTTGTATGGTGAATCATATCTTCCACTGTGACTGGAACTGTAGAATCATAGCCTAAAACTACCATTCCAAGCGAATCCCCAACTAAAATCATATCAGCATCTGCTTGTTCCACATTCTTTGCAGAAGGATAATCATAAGCGGTAATCATCGTTATTTTTTCTTCATTTTCTTTCATAGCAAAAAAATCTACTGGTTTTTTCATTTTCTTAGCTCCTTTTCGTCCCTGTTAAATTACTTTAATCAAGGCAAAAAACATATTTTGGGTAAGTAGCGGTAGGGTAGTATGATCCTAAATTAGGTATCATCCATTCATTGCTACCATATGTATAATAACATAAATATGCACTTACTTAAAGTATGCAAATTGGAGAGGAAACTACTCTTTGACCTCTCCACTTGCTTTATTCATCCAGTCTGTTAATTTTTCAGGTTCATCTGTTGCTTCATAGGTGGATGCTACTTTTCCTTCTTTTAAATACACTAGTGTTGGTACTGATTCAATACCCATTTTCTTTAAAAGTGCGGTCATATCCTCACGACTTTTTTCGGATGCTTTATCGGTATTATAATAAGCTAATGGCTCTTCTAATTGTCGTGTTTCTAGTTCTTTTTTTAGGATAGGTTGAAAAGCTTGGCAGTCGGCACACGTTGGGCGTCCAACATAGACAAAACCTGTATTTTTATTTGACATTTTCTGTTTAAAATCGCTTGTAGAAATGGTTTTTAAAAAGGTGGCACTTTCTTTTTCTGTTTCTTTTACTTTATTCTCTGCTTCTTCTTTATTGTCTCCGCATGCGCCAAGAGCTAGCACTACAGTCATCATTACTAACAAGACTATTATTTTTTTCATAAACACAACTCCTTGAACTGATTATACTCGATTTTTTTCAAAAAATAAAAACTCGAAAAAGTGGTTTTCACACTATAAATTCGAGTTAAAAGATATGTTTTTCATTATTAAACAAGGATAAAATAAGTTTTTAATCGGCAAATTATTTATTTTCACTATCCAGTAAAATATCTGCTGAATATATGGAATGTACTTCTCCAAGGGCGTCTTGTAATAGCAATACTCCTTCATCAGAAATACCTTTTACATGTCCATAAATATTGCCTTTAGTTGTACTTGCTGTTAATTTTTCTCCAAATGGGATTGCTTTTGTTTCCCATAAAAGCTTAATTGGTGCAAAACCTTTATCTAGAAAAAGTTGATAATATTTTTCTAAGGAGGTTAAAATTTCTTGTAATAATGCTTTTCTAGAAACAGGTGTACCTAACTCTAATTGTAGCGAACTTGCTTTATCTTTGATTTCTTCTGGGAACTGTTGTTGATTGACATTTATACCCATGCCAATAATGACAGCATGGATAGTTTCTGCTTCTGCTTGCATTTCGGTTAAAACACCACATATTTTTCGTTTTCCAATATAAATATCATTTGGCCACTTGATTTTCGGCTCTAGTTTTGTGATATTTTCAATTGCTTCTATGATTGCGAGGGAAGCAATAAAGGTGAATTGCGGTACTTTTTGAATGGGGATTTGTGGTTTTAAAATCACACTCATCCAAATACCTTCTCCTTTTTTTGAGTCCCATGGTCTTAGTAAACGCCCTTTGCCAGCAGTTTGTTCATTAGCTACGATGACGGTTCCTTCTGGGCTTGAATCAATTTGCTGATGAGCGATAATTTGGGTAGAGGCAACCGACTCATGTATTTCTAAGTGCTGACCGATAAACTGTGTCTCCAAACCAAGAAGCAATGCATCTTTTGTGTATTGTTCAGGTGTTGCCGACAAGCGATAACCACGATTTCTAATTGCTTCTATTTCGAAGCCTTCCTTTCGAAGTGACTCCATTTGCTTCCAAACAGCTGTACGTGAGCAACCTAAGCTATCCGCAATTTCTTGTCCAGATAAATAGGTGTCGTTACTTTCTGTAAATAGAGCGAGTAATTTTTCCCGATTATTCTTCATGATAGCCTAGCCACCTTTTTATTGCATTTTTTTCGTTATTAATTTCCTTTAAAATGACAGCTTGCTCGATTTTATCAAGTGTTTCTTTCATCCACGGTCCAGCCTGCTTTCCTGACCAGTTTAAAATATCGGCACCAGTTATTGCGAGTTCTTTTTTGGAATGGATAGGGAGCGCTTGATAAGCTTTATGAAGCAATTCTAATTGGCTTTCCCCAAACCGAATACTATTTATTTCATCTACTAATGAAAAGGCTGTTATTCCAGCATGATAAAGTTCTTCTTTGGACCAATTTTGCTTATTAGTTAGTGCATACGAATATGTTTTATTCACCAATTGAACTGTATTATTTGGTAATTTCCAGGCTTTTAAAAAAGTAGTGATATTACTTGGTTTTACTGCAATAGCTAGTCCTAACCAAATAGCCGCTTCTGTGGTTCGATTTTCCCAGTCCCAACTAGCAAATTGTTCCAGTGCGACTTTTTCTCCTTTTAACCCCGGCAAAAAAGATTCCATTTCCACTTTTAATAAAAGTTCCATTGCACGTTTTAACGCTGGCCCTTTGATCATTTTCACCCATTCTACTGTTATTCGTTCAACTGATGTATGCTTCATCAAATCAATGTGTTTTTGTAAGGCAGTCGCTGTTTCTTCCTCTAAATAAAAATCTAATTGACTAAGAAAGCGAACCGCTCGCATCATTCTAAGGGCATCTTCGTGAAAGCGCTCAGAAGCTTTGCCAACAGCTTTAATTTCCTTTTTCTGAATAGAAATTTGACCTGAAAATGGGTCATGTAATTCGAAGTTTTTGTCCATTGCAATAGCATTCATCGTAAAATCTCGTCGTAATAAATCTTCTTCTAATGAACGAATAAAAGTTACTTCACTTGGGCGGCGATAATCTTCATAGGCACCTTCTGTTCGAAAAGTAGTTACTTCATAGTTTTCCTTATTTTCTCTTACAGTAACTGTTCCATGAGCAATCCCCGTATCGTAAGTCGCTGGGAAAATCATTTTCACTTCTTTTGGAAAAGCACTAGTAGCAATATCAACATCGGAAATCGTTCTATTTAGTAAGTAATCTCTGACAGATCCGCCAACAAAATACGCTTCAAATCCCGCAGTCGTCAATTTTTGCAATACAGGAAGCGCCTTTTTAAAAACGTCATTCATCTGTCAACCGCTCCTTTATTCATCGTTTCTTCGTAAATCTCGCCAATCAAGAAAACCAGCGCCTAACCCACGAATCAAAATTTCTGCTGTTCCAATATTTGTAGCAAGTGGCATTTCGTATACATCACAAAGTCGAATTAATGCCGTAACATCAGGTTCATGTGGTTGCGCAGTTAATGGGTCGCGCAAGAAAATAACTAAATCCATTTTATTTTCAGAGATGCGGGCACCAATTTGTTGGTCTCCGCCAAGTGGCCCTGATTTAAAACGATTAACAGTTAGGCCAGTAGCTTCCATGACACGTAACCCCGTTGTACCTGTTGCGTATAATTCATGTGGCTCTAGTAGATGTTTATATGCAGTCGCAAATCCTACCATCAACTCTTTTTTCTCGTCGTGTGCAATTAATGCGATATGCATCTCCATCACCAATCCTTAGTCTAAAATATTTTCTAAGCCATAAATAAGTGTTTCTAACTCTTTTGTTTTACGAACAGCAAGTGCTACCCCGGACATAAAGGAAACCCTGTCGTATGAGTCATGGCGCAATGTTAAGCCTTGACCTTCTGCACCAAAAATCACTTCTTGATGCGCAACAAGACCAGGTAAGCGGACACTATGAATTCGCATTCCTTCAAATTCTCCACCTCTTGCCCCTTCAATCAACTCCACTTCTTCTTCTGCACCTTGTTTGACATAGTCTCGTACTTCCGCCATCATTTCCGCCGTTTTAACCGCCGTACCACTTGGCGCATCTAATTTATTATCATGATGTAATTCAATAATTTCTACATTAGGAAAATACTTTGCTGCTTTTTGGGCAAATTGCATCATTAAAACTGCTCCTACAGCAAAATTCGGTGCAATCACTGCGCCAATTTTTTTAGCTTCTGCCATTTTTCTAAGTTCTGCAATTTGTTCAGCTTGAAACCCTGTCGTTCCAACTACAGCACGAACGCCATGTTCTATAATGGTTTTTGTATTATTATACCCAACTTTAGGTGTTGTAAAATCTACCACGCAATCAGGTTTTGATTCTTCTAACATAGTAGCCAAATCACTATAAACTGGAACATCTACAATGCTAAACTCTGCTATTTCACAAATATTTTTTTCTTTTGGTTTATGATCGAGTACAGCAATAAGTTCTAAGCCCTCTTCTTTTAAAATCGTTTTTACAACCTCATGTCCCATTCTTCCTTTAAATCCAGATACTGCTACTTTCATTCTGATTGTTCCTCCTTTTTAGTCCAGCGATTTTTATCGCGTTCTTTAAATTTCGTCATTACGGTATCATGGGCTTGTTCCATATCAATACCAAGTGAATTAGCCATACAAGTAAGTACGAATAAGCAATCACCAAGTTCTTCTGCAACTGTTTTTTCAGGTTCACTTGATTTTTTTGGCTTTTCTCCATAATAATGATTAATTTCACGAGCTAATTCACCCGTTTCTTCTGTAATTCGCGCCATCATTGCTAGTGGGGAAAAATAACCTTCCTCGAAACCACCAATGAAGTCATCCACTTCTTTTTGTATTTCTAGCATTGTTTTCGCCATAGGTTCCCCTCCTTTTTATGTTAAACTGAAATTGGTTTTAAATCCATAATTGTTAACTTCATTTCATTATACCTAAACAAATACGCACAAGTCCATGATTTTTCACTTACGTACGAAATAGATTGCAAGGAGGAAAAATGATGTTAAAAACACTTCGCACCAAAAATATTTGCTTTATTATGCTTGGGACAGCGATTTATGCATTTGGTCTTGTAAACTTTAATATCGCCAACGATTTAGGTGAAGGTGGCCTTGCTGGTGTGACACTTTTCTTACTACATTTTTTTCAAATTGATCCAGCATACTCAAATTTAGTTCTAAATATTCCATTATTCATTTTAGGGTGGCGCGTATTAGGAAATCGCTCCCTTATCTATACTGGTATTGGAACGGTCAGTTTATCGCTATTTTTATGGATTTTCCAGCGCATCCCTTATACATTAGATTTACATAATGATTTACTTTTAGTGGCACTTTTTGCTGGTGGTTTCAGTGGTGTTGGATTAGGTTTAGTGTTTCGATATGGTGGCACAACTGGTGGCAGTGATATTATCGCCAAATTACTAAATCATACAAAGGGTATTAGTATGGGACGAACACTGTTTGCAATTGATGCGATTGTTTTGCTTGCCTCTCTTTCTTATTTGGATATTCGTCAAGTAATGTATACGCTCGTTGCTGTTTTTATCGGTTCACGTGTCATTGATTTTGTTCAAGAAGGCGCCTATGCTGCTCGCGGTGCATTAATTATTTCTAAAAATAATGATCTAATTGCTTCTCATGTGCTGCTTTCAATGAATCGTGGTGTGACTATTTTAGAAGGGCGAGGTGCTTTTTCTAAAAATGAACAAGATGTCCTCTATATCGTTGTCGCTAAAAATGAAATAATCCAGTTAAAAAATATCGTTCAAGCAGTTGATCCTCATGCATTTGTGTCCGTTAGTGTTGTTCATGATGTTATGGGAGAAGGATTTACATTAGATGAAAATAAAAATCCTATTTACTAATATATTTGCTTGGTAAATAATTTTCTAATGGTAACTCACTTGGTCGACCAAGCGCCAGATCCGCCAGAATTTTCCCAACATATGGACCGGTTGTTAACCCTGAAGCTCCAAGTCCATTTGCAAGAAATATGGAATCAAAACCCGGAAGCGAACCGATTAATGGTGCAAAATCTGGCGTATAAGCTCTTGTTCCAACCGTTATATTGGTTATCTTATCAGAAGAAATCTGCTTCATAAATTTTGTTCCTTCTTCTAAAATTTCTGCTTGTCCTTCTGCTGTTGGCTCGATATTATAGCCAGCAGTTTTTTCGTGGGTAGCACCAATAATAATTCGACCATTTTCAAAAGGAACAATTGATTTAGCACTGGGGGGTAAGATAACTGGCCAATCATCTGTTTCTGTGTTCTCAAATTTCAATTCAAGCAACTGTCCTTTTTGTGCTAACACTTCTGTTTTATATCCAGCTTCTTCTAGAAAACTCGCTAACCATGCTCCTGTGGCGATAATTAATTGGTCATAATGTATCTTTTGTTCTGCAACAGATACTTCACCGGTTGAAGAAAAAGCAGCTTTTCCCGCGATGACTTTCACACCATTTTCTTTTGCTGCTTCTAATAACGTTTGACAAAAACGACCGCCATTCACTCTAGCCGCTCCACTTACATATATTGAATGAAAACCTTCTTTAACTAAAGGAAATTTCTTTTCTGTTTCACTTTCTGTTAATTTCTCAATTGTCCCCATCGCTGGCGCTTCTAATCGTCTGCTTTTTGCTAGTTCAAAAAGCTGCTCGACTTTTTCCTCTGTTGACCTAAGTGCAAGAACACCTACTTGCTTATAACCTGTTTCTTTTCCTGTATCCTCACTAAGCATCTGAGCTATCTTTGGGTAAAATGCAGCACTATTTTTTGCTAATTCATACCAATATTTATTCCGCCTTTTCGAAAGCCACGGACAGATAATTCCAGCAGCAGCTCTACTTGCTTGTCCCTTCTCATTGGAATCAATTAATGTTACTTCTACATCCTCTTTCGATAGCAAATAAGCGGCACTTGCCCCAACAATTCCTGCACCAATAACTAAGATTTTTTGCATCTTGACACCTCTCCCTATCTAATTGTGACACAAGTTGACTTTTTCCATACTCTTTGTAATAATATGTGAAAATAGTTAAGTTTACAAACAACTTATAATCCTCGACTTCAATCAATCCATTGTACTAAAAATCCGACTTTAATTACACAAGGCAGATTTTGGCTTACCTCACTGTCATTACCTTTTCTCCTCCTAGAGTGCAATTCATCTTAACAATGGGTATTTGCACTGCATTTCAGCTAAAAATCCATTTTATATTCTGCCTACATTAACTTTTCAGCCGAATTATTTCGCTGAGATATGGGAGATATTTTTATGCTAAATATTCTTGAATCATTATGGAGTAGCATGGCGCTTTTTTTATCAGCGCTTTTTTTTCACGGAATGGCACTGCGAACGCTTCGAGAGAAAAAGCCTGCTTGGTTTCAAAATAAATTTGCCTATGAAATTATTAATTACTCATTAGGTATTTATTATGGTCTTTTTGGGATATACTTTATTTTTCGTGGACTACCAGGAACTGACTCCGGTATTTACACAGATATGTTACTCAATATTTTAATTGTATTGCATTTATTTTCATCGGCTGGTCCAGCAACTGTTGCACTTTTACTCATATCTATTGGCAAATTATTTTTAGGTGAAACACTTCTTATTAATATTATTTATGTTTTTTTAATTGTTGGTTTTCATTTTATTTGTATGGAAATGGTCAAACTCCGCTTAAGTACCTTTCAAAAATTAGTGTTGATTAAACTTGGTGCCATCCCGCTTATGTTACTATACTTAAATCAAAAAATACATCTCACATATAACTTCGAAAGTTTACCTAGCTGGATTTTATATTTTTCAGTTTCTTTTTTTATTACCTGTATAATTATTTCCGCAGCCTACTATGTTAACACATCTAATAAATTAATATATGATTTGCAGCAATCTACCATCCTTGATCCACTGACTGGTCTATCCAATTATCGTTATTTTGAGCAAATGTATCACAGCATTTTTCAACATGCCATCCTCAAAAAAACTGATGTAAGTTTAATTATGATGGATATTGATTATTTTAAACGGGTAAATGATACATATGGACATTTGGTTGGAAATAGCGTTTTGTCTTCATTCAGCCAAATGCTTTTAAAAATAAGTTTCCCTCCAAATACCGTAATAGCTCGGATAGGCGGAGAAGAATTTGCCATTATTTTGCCAAATACAAGCGTTAACGAAACAAAACATTTGGCAGAAAAAATCAGGAAAAAAGTTGAAAAAATGGCCTTTCCGATTATGACTAATGGGGCAGTTATTACTATTTCCGCTGGTATTGCGCATTTTAATGGTGTTAATTATCTTTCTTCTGAGGCATTGTTACAAGCAGCTGATCAAGCACTTTATAATGCGAAACAAAATGGCCGAAATCAAGTGCATATTCGAGAGACAGAAATGGTTCTTTAATTTAGCAAAAGGAGATGAATCGCCATGTTTGAAATAATCAATTCATACATAGATAGTTTAGCTCTCTTTCTTGCTATCCTTTTTATCCAAGGGATGTTGTTTCGAAAAATAAGGCAATATCGTCCTAATTGGTTTCAACATGGAAGAAGAAATGTTTTTCTTTCCATTTCACTTGGTATTTATTATGGTTTAGCAGGCGTTTATTTTATTTTTGAAGGCTTCTATGAAAATAGTAATGTTATTTATACAAATATGCGGATTTTAATTTTAATGGTTACGACTGTCTTTGGCGGCCGTTTACCTTTGATTTTCGCCTATATTGTTATGATGCTTGGACGAATTAGTTTACAGGGTGACCCGGTTATTACGACACGTTATATTATTTTAATGTCACTCGTTTTTGCGGCTTGTTTATTAGTCACTTTTTGGAAAAAAGAACGCTTTGCAAAATTTACTGCGCTTACTATTTTATCTTCTCCTGCCCTACTTTATTATTTTATGAATAATTTTGATGAAGGACGTGTCTTGCAAGATTTTGAAATTTTTGAGTATTTCTGCTTGTTTTTTGCTACTGCCCTACTCGTGTTTTATGCATGTAATTATATTGATAAAAGTAATTTAGTCATTCAAACTTTAACCGAAACCGCCATGACGGATAGTTTGACCAATTTACCTAATATGCGCTTTTTCACACAACAATTTGCATGGATTTTTACTAAATCGCAAAAAAAGAAAATACCATTATCCCTATTTATTATAGATATTGATCATTTTAAAGAGATTAATGATTTTCATGGACACCAAGCTGGTAATACTGTTTTAGCGCAGTTTAGTAGTATTCTTAAAAATCGAACATTCCCGCCACGGACTATGTTTGCGCGAATTGGCGGAGAAGAATTTGCTGTACTCCTCCAAAATGTGGATACAAAACATGCTGCATTAATTGCTAATAGTATCCGGGAAGAAATTGAACGCGCTAAATTCCCATATGCTCCAGCTAGCGGGAATGTTACCATTTCAATCGGTGTTGCTTCTGCTGATTGCTCTTTTACTACGACAGAATCATTATTTGAAGCTGCTGACCAAGCGCTCTATCAAGCAAAGCAAAATGGTCGTAATCAAATTTCTGTTCATCAGGAGGAGACTATATGAAACGGCTTATCATTATCATTATATTCATTTTTTTAGTTGGTATCGGTCTTTACTTCCTATTCCAACCAGATTTTGACTCAAAAAAAACCAACAGCAAACCTAAAAACAGCACACCAACATCTACTTCTGTTCAAACCTATGTAGAAAAAAACTACACTGCTAAAAATGGCTTAATTATTAATTATAAAAATGCTAAGGAACCACATTATTTGGCAGAGAGTATTGGGTTATATATGGAATATTTAGTAGCGGTAAATGATAGTACTACTTTTCACGAACAAGTAAATATATTGCAAAAGTACTTTATTACAGAAGATAATTTTATTAAATGGGAGGCAACTAAAGACACAACAACCAATGCGATTGTAGATGACTTCCGGATAACTAATGCGTTATATAGTGCCGGTAAAAAATTCCATCACCCTGCATATAAAAAACTAGCAGATACCTTGCTAAAAAACACTCAAAAATATAGTTCCCAAGAAAATATCCCTGTTGATTTCTATGATTTTGTTCAAAAAAAGACTGCAAACACACTGCATTTAAGTTATATGAACATTCCTGCTATGAAAAACACTAATTATTCGGAAATAGCCTATCTACCAATTCAAACGGTTCAAGCAGCACCATTTTTTACAGAAGTGTACCAAGATAAACAATTTCACTATGCCTATTCTGAGGAAGTAAATATGATTGATCAGATGCTTATCGCTATTGCTTACTACGACGAAAACGGCTTTACTGAGGAAAATTTTAATCAGTTTCTATTAAACGAACTTTCTTCTCAAGGAAAAATCTTTGCTAGGTATGATAGAAACACAGAGAAACCCATTTCTGAAAATGAGTCTACCGCCGTTTATGCGTTTTTGACACAATATTTTAACAAGACAAATCAACTCAAAAATGGTAAAATCACCAAAGGGTTACTACAAAAAATGGACACGTCTAATCCTGAAACGACCCATTTTTTTGATTATATAAATAAAGAAATAACCCTTACGAAATAACCGAAAGAAGTTGGACAAATGAAAAAGCCCTCCGTATATGAGATTATTAATCAAAATCTTTTTGATACCATATATGAACCAATTGTCATTGTGGAAAATACACAAATTTTCGGCTATGAATCACTCACCCGCCTACAAACAAATCATTGGAATGCTATAAGTGACTTTATCCAGGAAGCGGAACAAGAAGGTTTGCAAAAAGCATTTGAATTACTAACACTTCAAAATGCCGTTAAATGCTTTCACAAACACGACGATACCCCATTATTTATCAATATTTCCTACGATACTTTTTTAGATAACCAACAAGAACTTCAAGATACACTTCTTGATAACGGGAAAATAGTTTTTGAATTTTTGGAAACATCCAAGCTACCACAACAGCGAATGAGTGACTTAGATAAACAACTTCTTTTATTCCAAAAAAATCATGATACTAAATTTGCTATTGATGACTTTGGCTCGGGATACGCCGATTTACATCGTGTATTTGCACACCATTCTGATTTTGTAAAAACCGACCGCTTATTATTACGAGATTTATTTCAAAGTGATGGTAAAAAAATCTTCTTTGAGCAACTAAATAAGTATGTTAAAAAACATCATAAAGCTTTAATAGTGGAAGGTGTCGAAACAAAAGAGCAATTAACCTTTTTACAAGATATTGGAATACCCTATGCGCAAGGTTATTATTTCCACTAAGCTAATATAAAGAAAATCTGAACTTTATCAGATTTTCTTTTATTTTGAATAAGTTGTTATTCTTGTTTTCCCCATGTAAAATAGAATTGAAAACGAAAGGAGCACTTAAAAATGACTTTGAAAACAGGTTTGGATTGTTTAAATGATCCCCTTTTGAATAAAGGTACCGCTTTTTCAACAGAAGAACGCATTCAATATCAATTAGAAGGCCTTATACCACCAATTATCGAAACAATAGAACAACAAGCTGCGCGCATAGAGCACCAAATAAGCAGCTTACCATCAGCAATACATAAGCACCAATTATTAACCAATTTGTATAATGAAAACCGAACACTTTATTATTACATGGTAACTAAAAATGTGACGGAATATTTACCCATTATCTATACACCAACAATTGGCGATGCGGTAATGAGCTATCACAAAGACTATACAGCTCCTGATGATGCATTATTTATTGATGCGTTTGCTCCTGAACAACTGGCTACAACTTTGCAAAACTATGCCAATAATCACACCAATATTGATATGATTATAATTACAGATGGAAAAGGTGTGCTCGGCATTGGAGATTGGGGTGTTAATGGAGTGAAAATCGCCATTGGGAAGCTTGCTGTTTATACAGTCGCTGCTGGTCTTGCTCCTGAACGTGTATTACCGATTATTATTGATGCCGGTACTAATAATGAGGTGCTCCTAAATGACCCTCGTTATTTAGGCCACAAACGTCCACGCTTATCCGAAACAGCATATGATAACTTTATCGCTTCATTTGTGGATGCGATAAAAACCACTTTTCCAAATGCTATTCTTCACTGGGAAGATTTTGGCAGAGCAAATGCTAGTCGAATTTTGCAAAATTATCGTCATAAAATTTGTACTTTTAATGATGATATTCAGGGAACTGGCGCAATGGTTGTTGCTGCTGCTCTTGCTACGATTAATGTTTCCAAAATCCCTTTAAGTAAACAAAAAATAATTATTTTTGGAGCTGGGACTGCTGGAATTGGCATTGCCGATCAACTAAGTGGAGAGTTAATGCGTGAAACTGGCCTTTCTTTTGAAGAAGCCAAAAAGCAGTTTTATCTTGTTGATCGTGCTGGGTTAGTTTTGGATAATATGAGTGACTTAACAATTGGGCAAACAAAATATGCGCATGCTCCTGCTGACTGGAAAGGCACATCAACAAAAACATTAGAACAGTTAGTAGAGCTTATTCAACCAACCATGCTGATTGGCTGTTCAGGTGTTGCTGGGGCTTTTACCGAGCATCTCATTCGAAAAATGGCTGCACATACTGAACGACCGGCGATTTTGCCGCTCTCTAACCCTACAAAATTAGCAGAAGCAACCGCAGAAGATTTAATTAATTGGACTGATGGTAAAGCGCTTATTGTTACAGGCAGTCCCTCAAAACCTGTTGTATTTCAAGATACGACTTACGAAATTGGTCAAGCGAACAATGCGTTACTTTATCCAGGGTTAGGTCTTGGAGCAGTAGTTACCCGCTCTAAATATATTACAGATGGAATGTTAGCGGCTGCCTCAAAAGCTGTTGCCAACCAAATTTCTGCTGTTAAACCCGGAGCTGCTCTTTTGCCTCACGTTAGTACACTTAGAGAAACATCCCGCCAAGTAGCCATCGCTGTTGCTAACCAAGCTATTTCTGAAAAGCTACATCAAGTGGAAATGGATAATGTGACAACTGCTGTTGAACTTGAAATGTGGCAACCAACTTACAAAGGAGTTTAGTTATGTTCTATAAAACAAAGCAATTACTAGATCAACTAGTCCAAAATGGCTCTACTCCTGGAATCAGCTATCAGATTAAAACAGCAGATTTTGAAGAAACTAGCATACTCGGGTTAAAAGCTGTTTTTCCAGAAGCAGAGTTATTACCAAGAACAAAAGATAATATTTATGATATTGCCTCTTTGACAAAAGTAATTGCAACTACTACTCGTGTTTTACAGCTCATTGAACAGCAAAAATTCCAACTACATGACAAAATCCAAACCTATTTACCTGATTTTCAATATTCTAATGTAACTATTCTACATTTACTGACTCATAGCTCTGGTCTCGCAAAAAATATTCCTAATTTCGAAATGCGCTCAGCAACAGATGTTATGCGTTATGTATATGCCACACCACAAGAATGTTCACCAGGAACAAATGTCACCTATGCAGATGCAAACTTTCTTTTATTGGGGTATTTAATTACTAAGTTCGATGGAAATTATGAAGAAGCCATTCAGAAAAATATTCTTGAACCGCTCCAAATGAGCCACTCAAGCTTCCATCCAGCACATAAAAAACAAGTTATTCCGACAGAACTTGATCAAGTGCGAGGGTTAATTCAAGGAGACGTACATGATTTTAAAGCATGGACAGCAAAATCTGGAACTGGACATGCTGGACTTTTTAGCACACTAGATGATTTAGCCAAATTTCGTGATGCTCTTTTATTTCATCATGGAGCACCTATATTATCTGAACATATGCTCCAGCAAATGAGAATTAATCACACACCAGGACTTAATCGGTCACGGGGACTTGGTTGGGATTTACTTGGAGATTCTGTTTTATATCATACTGGATTTACCGGAACATTTATGATACTTGATTTAAAACAACAAGCTAGCCTAATTGTTTTATCAAACCGAGTGCACCCTAGTCGAGCCAATCCAAATTTTGTATTAAAAAGAGACGATATTGTTGCTAAGTTTTTAGAAGAAGTTACTACTCAAAAATAACCCTAATCACTTATTAAGATTAATTCCTACTTTAGAAAACCGGAAATTCTCCACATTAAATATTGGAGAATTTCCGGTTTTCTATCTCTATGTAGCTTACAAAAAAGCATCCATCCAACTCCCTACCCTATTTTCCCCTAAAAAACTGTATTAACACAGTGTATGAAAGCCTTTTCTAGTTATATAAAAGAAATTTATTTTCTTTGCTATTTTATATTGTTTTCGTTTTCACAAAAGAGTATGCTTTTTAAGTAAAGAAAGATTCGTGCGTTAGGAATCTGCTTTTAAGTGAAAGACAGCACAATTAAAGGAGGAAATTATAATGACAAAAGCATGGGATGGTTTTAAAGGAACCACTTGGCAAGAAAACATCAGTGTAGGTGATTTCGTTCAAAACAACTACACTCCTTATGATGGCGATGAAAGTTTCTTAGAAAAGAGCACACCAAGAACAACAAAACTAAATGAAAAAATTAATAAATTAGTAGAAGAAATGGATGCAAAAGGTGGCGTTCTTGATATGGATAACGCCATTGTATCAAATGTCGCTTCTCATAAAGCTGGTTATGTTGATCAAGAAAATGAAGTTATTGTTGGTTTACAAACAGATAAACCTTTCAAATTAGCTTTCATGCCAAACGGTGGACTTAGAACTGCGGAACAATGTTTAACAGACAATGGCTATTCTATCGACCAAGAATTACATGACTTTTACGTAAAAAATCGTTCTACAGCAAATGACGGTATTTTTAGAGCTTATACAGATGATATTAAACGTGCGCGTCACTCTCATATCGTTAGTGGTCTTCCAGATGCATACTCACGCGGAAGAATTATCGGCTTATATCAAAAACCTGCACTATACGGTGTAGATCGTTTAATCGCTGAAAAACAACAAGACTTGAAAAAAATTGCAATTTCATCCGATGAAAATATCCGTTTACGTGAAGAAATCTGGTTGCAAATCAAAGCGCTTAAAGACTTAATTGTTTTAGGTAACGAATATGGTCTAGAACTTGGCCGTCCAGCAGAAAACGCAACTGAAGCTGTACAATGGACTTACATGGGGTACCTTGCTTCTATTAAACAAGCAAATGGTGCTGCAAGCTCATTTGGTCGTATTCCTATTTTCCTTGATATCTACATCCAACGTGATTTAGAAAGAGGAATTATCACTGAATTCGATGCTCAAGAATTAATCGAACAACTAACTTTAAAATTAAGAATGGTACGTTTTGCAAGAACAGATGGCTATAATGAACTTTACGCTTCCAACCCAACTTTTGTAACAACTTCTATGGCTGGTATGGGTGCAGACGGTCGTCATCGTGTTACTAAAACAGACTATCGTTTCTTACATTGCTTAGATAATCTTGGAAACTCTGCTGAACCAAACTTAACTGTCCTTTGGGATGCTCGTTTGCCTGAAAGCTTTAAAGAATATTGTATGAAAATGAGTGTAAAACATTCTTCTATCCAATATGAAAATGATAAATTAATGCAAGATGAAGGCTACGGCGATATGCAATGTATTAGCTGTTGTGTTAGCCCACTTAATCCAGAAGCAGACAAAGATAAAGGTGAAACACATAATCTGCAATATTTTGGTGCTCGTGTTAACGTGCTTAAATGTCTCCTTGGTGCAATCAATGGTGGTAAAGATGATCTTCATAAAAACCAAGTATTCGACGTTGTAGAACCAATTACAACTGAATACCTTGAATACGACGAAGTACTAGATAAATTTGATAAATCAATGGACTGGTTAACTGACACTTATGTTGACGCAATGAACATCATTCACTTTATGACAGATAAATACAACTACGAAAGTATGCAAATGGCATTCTTACCTTCAAAAGTAACAGCTAACATGGGCTTCGGAATTTGCGGATTCGCGAATGTAGTCGATAGCTTAAGTGCCATTAAACATGCGAAAGTAAAAACCATTCGTGATGAAGATGGATTTGTTTATGACTATGAAGTAGAAGGCGACTTCCCTCGTTACGGTGAAAACGACGATCGTGCTGACGATATTGCCGTTATGGTTCTAAAAATGTTTAAAGACAAATTAGACTCTCACAAACTTTACAAAGATAGTGAAGCAACTGTTTCTGTTTTAACAATCACTTCTAACGTTGCTTATTCTAAACAATGTGGTAACTCCCCAGTGCATAAAGGACCTGTATTCGATGAAAATGGCAAAATCATCAAAGAACCAGAATTCTTCAGCCCAGGAGCTAACCCTTCAAATAAAGCAAAAGGTGGATTCTTAGATAACTTAGCTAGTCTTTCTAAACTACCATTCCACTATGCTAATGATGGAATTTCCTTAACCATCCAAGGCGCACCAAAAATGTTTGGTAAAACAACCGAAGAACAACATCATAACCTAGTTGGTATTTTAGATGGTTACTTCACAAAAGGTGGTCAACACATTAACTTAAATGTCTTAAATCACGAAGAAGTTATTGAAAAAATCAAAGCTGGTATCCCTGTTATCTTACGTATTAGTGGTTACTGCTTGAATACTAAAGACTTAAACGAAGAACAAAAAATGGAACTTTGCCAAAGAATGTTCCACGAAAAATTAATTGGTTAATAAAGCATTAGTGATTTAAACACTTAAAAACAGAAAATGGATTTGGTTATTCTCCTAAGGGAAAATGACCAAATCCATTTTTTATATGTTGCTTACACTACCATGTAACTATGTTAGTCCGCTAGCCTTCTTAAATAAAGAATGGGGACACTTTGCTTAAACATCTGCTGCATAAGCTCCTGCTGTATGTCCGGTTACCAAAGCACAGGTAATATTATACCCACCAGTGTAACCATTAATATCCAATATTTCACCGCAGAAAAATAATCCTTCCATTAGCTTAGATTCCATCTCTTTTGGTTTAATTTCCTTTACAGAAACACCCCCACCAGTGACAAATGCTTTTTCAAAATCAAGTGTGCCATTCACTTCAAAAGTAAAATCTTTTAATAGATGAATAAACTGCTCCATTTTTTTCGGACTTACTTGTTTATATTCTGCTGTTTCGTCCAATTGGGCTTTATCTAGCAAGAATAGTAGCATTTTTTCTTGTAAGAGCGAGCTAAGAGCATTTTTAAGCGCTTTTTTCGGATTGGCTTCTAATAACTTATTAACATCTTTTGCAAGTTCTCCTACTGATATATTTGGAAATAAATCCAGACGCATTTTTACAGTCTCTGCTCCAGTTTTCTTTAGCTCTCGAAGTACAAACATGCTACATCTAAGGGCAGCTGGACCTGATACACCAAAATGCGTGAAAATCATATCCATTTGATGGGTAATAATTGGCTTTCCTTTTGCATTTAAAACAGATAGCGATACATCCCGTAGCGACGTTCCTTGCAACACTTTTTGTTTAATAAAAGGTTCTGCCGATGTGATAGGAACTTCTGTAGGATAAAGCTCTGTAATTGTATGTCCTGCTTTTTTCGCCCAAGCATAGCCATCGCCTGTTGAACCTGTCCGAGGAACAGATTTACCGCCAACTGCAACAATTACTGCACTCGCTGAAATTTCTTGACCATCTTTTAACGTAACACCTTTTACATGACCGTCCTCATAATCAACTTGCTTCACAGCCGTTTGCATATAAATTTTCACACCTAGTTTTTCCATACGCTGAATCATTGCCTCAGCAACAGAACGTGCGCTATTGGAAACAGGAAACATCCTACCATGATCTTCCTCTTTTAGCGCCACGCCCAGTCTTTCAAAAAAGCGAATAATGTCCTCGTTATCAAATGCATGAAACGCGCTATATAAAAAGCGACCATTGCCTGGAATATGTTTAATAATTTCGTCTGCTGGCCGTCTGTTTGTTACATTACAACGTCCACCACCAGACATAATTAATTTACGACCTAATTTTGGTCCTTTTTCGATTAATAATACTCGTTTATTCTTTTCTGCTGCACTAATGGCCGCCATTAAGCCAGACGGTCCACCGCCAATTACTATTACATCAAAATCCATTGTCCCGCTCCTTTATTTTTATCCGAACTTAAGTATAGCAAGCATTCCTTTCACTGCCAAGCCTTTTTAACCAAACAAAAACCTGAGAAAAGACTCAGGTTTATGGAAAGTATTCTAATTTCGATTCATATTTGTAAAAATTAGTAGTAATCTTAGAAGTTCAAGTACTGCGACAGCCATTGCTGCAACATAAGTCATTGCGGCTGCACTAAGTACTTTCTTCGCTTGTGGAAGTTCAGATGATGATACAAGTCCGCCGCCCTCTAATTGAACGAGTGCACGCTTACTTGCGTCAAATTCGACAGGTAAGGTAATTAGTTGGAACAATACACCAATTCCCATCAAAACAATTCCAAGTAGCATAAAACCAGGTGCACTAGCTAGCATCCCGATAATTAAGAACACCCACGAAATATTGGAGCTAAACATTGTAACTGGTACAAGTGCTGAACGAAAACGCATAAAGGAGTAATCCTGTTGATCTTGAATTGCGTGGCCTACTTCATGAGCCGCAACCGCTGCCCCTGCAATAGAACGTCCACGGAAATTAGCTTCTGAAAGGAACACTGCTTTCTTTCTAGGATCATAGTGGTCACTTAACACTCCCTTTGTTTCATGTACAGGAACGTTCGTTAATCCATTTGTATCCAAAATTTGACGAGCAACTTCAGCACCAGTCAAACCATTAGCTACAGCAACTTTGGAATATTGGGCATAGGTTGTTTTAACACGAAATTGTGCCCAAAGCGGAATTGCTGCAACAATAATAAAATAAATAATATATTGACCAAATGTCATTTAATCATCTTCCTCCTACTACTTTTTATCAATTGATTACTTTAAGTATAAATTAACCAAGGCCAAGACTCAACCTCTTTCACTCATCATGAGGAAATTCTAATGTACGATGCCCTTTTTTTATGGTTTTATCATATACCATCCATAAAACGATAATAGTTAACCAAAAAGTAGCATAACCAATTTCAGGTAAAAAACTTTCCAGTCCCATATAAATTGGCATTTGTCCAAATAAATAGTCAATCACATCATTATGTAAAACCCAAACAGCTGCTATCATGAAATGGCCTATTCGAAAGCGAAAAAAAGGAGCATATAGAATACCTTCTACTGCCATAAATCCATGTGTGAAAATTAACATCACAGCAGTCCATATTATCATTCCCTGATCCAACATATAAAAAATATTCATGCCAACTGCCCATAAACCATATTTTACTAAACAAACAAAAGCTAGTGCCTCCATTAATGGCCAATGCTTCTTCCCAAGAAAAGCCACAAGTACTAATGTGAAAAATAATATGGCAGTTGGACTATCTGGTACAAAAGCCCAAAAACGAGGTTCTGTAATTTGTAATTGAGGTATATACCATATGTATCCGTAAATTGCCCCTAGTAAATTCCCAAAAAACAATAATCGAATAAAAGCTCGATTTGCGAGTAAACTATTTAACAATCCATCCCACTCCCTAAAAAATCCTAGCATAGCGACTAATGAAACCCCACTTCATTAATTCACTAACTAGGATTCATTCCTTATTCTTTTCCATTATCCATTTGCTGCAAAATTTGAACTAATTGCTGAAAAGTAGCTTCATCACGTTCATCAAGTGCTATATCAATTTTCTCAAGCAACTTTGCTCTTGAAAATTGATGAACAGATTGATAGATAAGTGCATCTGCCATTTCTTTTTCTGCATCTGCTAATTTCACTTTAGTAAATGGATTATCTTCTCGAACGAGCGCATACTCTGGTGAAACAATCGCATCTTCAAAATGAAGTTCGATATACAACTCTTCGTCCCAGTTTAACCGAATATCATGAAATGCTTTTTCTGGGTCAGTTGTCATAATGTTTCCTTTAAAAAATAGGAATGGCTCAGATTCGACACCATGGGCACTAAGCGAAAGCCCTCGTGCACATCCTTCCAAATTATCAACAAAATGAACATATTTTACAATTTGATCATGACCAGCAATATAATTTAAAACCCACATTGCTTCTCTAGTTTTCATCTGGTGTTTATTTAAAAGCCAACGAATAAAATCTTTCTTCTCATCTATTGAAATGGATGCTTTCACCTTTCCTCAGTCCTTTCCCAGTCTTTTTTACTTATTAATCTACTAGTGATAAAATTTCTGTGTCTTCTGGTTCAAGTTCTAGATAATTACGCAATATTTGTTGTGATTTCTCGTGTTCGCCTTCTTCTCTTAAAAACAAACCGTATTCCTTTAAGAATGTTGGGTTATTTGTAAAATGCGGATAAGCTAATTCATAATTTGCTTTTGCTTTATTATATTGTTCTGTTTCCTGATATGCAACACTTACGTCCCAGAAAATTTGTGGTTCAGAAATGACTTCTTCACCGAGACCTTCCACTAGTTCAATAACACCTTCATAGTTTTCACGAGCAAGTAGTAATTTATTAAGTTGCATAATTGCTTCTGAATACTCTTCATCAAGGACGATTGCTTGCCTGAAAAATTCCTCTGCTTCTTCTGGCAAGCGAAGTGTTACTGCAAGTTTCCCTGCCTCTAAAAACAGCTCTTTATTAAATTCATCCTGACTTAAGCCATCTTTTAAAACCTCGATTGCTTTTTCAGGCTCGCCGTTTTCCTCATAGCTTTTTGCCAAATAAGAATAAAGAGTTGAGTATGCCGGATCATGCTCTCGTAAATGTTCAAGGGCATGGATAGCTTTTGTATAATCCTTCGCTTGAAATGCCGTTAACCCCATACCAAACAAGGTATCAACAGATTCTTTATCTTCCAAAGCGCGTTCATAATAAGGTAGTGCTTCTTCAAAAGCTCCACTTGCAGCAAAAGCTTCTGCAATTCGTTCATATACAGAAACCGCTCCATTAGCAATAATTGTTAAACCTGCTTCCACCGCTGTTTGATACGACTGAACAGCAGAGGCAAATCTTGCTTGAGATAAATAATACTCACCTAAAGCAAAATCAATAATCGGCTCATTAGCAGCAATTTGTTTTGCTTCGATTAGTTTTTGCTCACTTACCTCAAATAAACCTTGCATTTGATAAAGATCTGCTAGTACCAATAAACTTTCCACATATGCTTCATCTTTTTTGTTCACTTTTTCTAAATAATCTTGTGCAGAATCCAGATCATCTTTTTCGAGTGCTACTTCTGCTGCACGAACAAGTAACTCTCCTTCATCCTTATATTTAGCTAAAAGTAATTCATATAAATCTTCCGTTTCATCTAAAAATCCTAATGCAAATAATTCTTCTGCTAAAAAAAACTGTTCTTCATCTGTTCCCGCTTGTACTACTTCATCAAAATACTTCTTCGCAAGCGCCATATCTTCATGCTCTAACGCATGTAACATTTTATTAGCTAATTCCATTTCTGCACCTTCTTTAATAATAAGTCGTTTTTCTATTATACCATTACTTTCTCAATAAGAAAAAGTGATTGCCTCACCTAAAAAAAACCAGTACTGATATATCTAGCGATCAGCACTGGTAGTCATTATTATTTTAAAAGTGAACGAATATCTTCAAAAAAGGTCGGATACGAAACAGAAACTGCTTCTGCACGCTCTAATTCCACATCTCCTTCTTCAACAAGAAGTGCAGCGATTTGAAGCATCATTCCGATACGATGATCGCCGTAACTTGTCACATTGGCTGCATGAAGTGGCGTTTTTCCGCGAATAATTAAGCCATCTTCAGTTGGAGTAATATCTGCTCCCATTTTGTTTAGTTCATTGGCAACTGCGTCAATTCGATTAGTTTCTTTTACTTTCAATTCAGCTGCATCTTTTATGATAGTTGTTCCTTCTGCTTGTGTTGCTAAAAGAGCGATAACAGGAATTTCGTCAATTAGACGAGGAATAATATCCCCACCAATTTCTGTTCCTTTTAGTTTGCTGGATTTCACCACAACAGTGCCTGCTAACTTCCCAGTACTTCTGCTGGAATCTTTTACAATTAAACTCCCGCCCATTTGTTCTACCACATCAAAAATCCCTGTTCTAGTCGGATTTAGACCAACATGAGTTAGTTCAATTTCACTGTTTGGTGCAATTAAGCCTGCCACAATAAAGAAAGCGGCCGAAGAAACATCTCCTGGGACAGTCATTTCCTGCCCAATAAATCGTTGACCGCCTTTAACACGAATGGTTAGACCTTCCATTTCAATTTCACCGCCAAATTGACGAATCATGTGTTCTGTATGATCACGTGTTTTTTCTTTCTCATGGATAATCGTTTCACCTTCTGCTTGCAATGCTGCAAAAATAATTGCACTTTTTACTTGTGCACTAGCAACTGGCATATGATATTCCATTCGTTTCAATGATTGGTTACCTGTAATTGTTATTGGGGCAAATTCAGAACCATCTTTACCATGCATTTTTGCCCCCATTTGTTGTAGGGGTAACATAACACGATTCATCGGACGTTTTGCAATGGACTCGTCGCCCAAAATAACAGTATCAAAATCTCGTCCAGCTAAAATCCCCATCATCAAACGAATGGTTGTTCCGGAGTTACCAATATCAAGAGCGCCATCTGCTTGTTTTAAACCATCAAATCCAGCACCATGAACAATAATTTCTTCCTCGGTTTCTTCAATTTTCACACCTAATGATTTAAAAGCCTTAATAGTTCCAAGGCAATCATCGGCACGTAAGAAATGACGAATGACCGTTTTTCCTTCTGCAATTGCCCCAAACATAATGCTGCGATGGGACATTGATTTATCTCCAGGAACTGTAATTTCACCAACCAGCCCTTGTTTATTTGTAATTAATTTCATCGTCATTTCTCTCCTATTCGTAATGGCATGTATAGTTACTTCTAGTTTCAATACAACGCTTCGCTCGGTCCCTGTCTTCGTCTGATTGGAAAGTAATTTGTAACACACCAAAAATATCTTCCCGAGTTTCCAAAATCTTGATATTGGTTAAACTAATTTCTTCTTCGCCTAAATATCTTGTCACCTCAGAGATAACCCCTGGATAATCTGGTACATCGACAAATAAATCGTAAAAAGATGGTATCGCGCCACCTTGATGAACGGGAAGTGAATCTCGAAATTCTTTTGCTCCATCAAAAAAAGCATAAATCGAATGACTATCTTCACTTTCGAGCATTTCCAGCGCTTGATTCATGCTATCTCGCCAAATCGTCAGCTGTTTTATTAATGTCTTTTGGTTACTAATAGAAATATCTGTCCACATTCTTGGATCTGAAGAAGCGACCCGGGTAATATCACGAAACCCGCCTGCTGCTAGTCGGAATGCAGCAGGATGTTCTTCAGTAAAACGTTGCGTTTGATTAACTAAAGCTGCCGCAACAATATGGGGTAAATGACTTAGCATTCCTGTAATTTCATCATGTTCGTTTGGCGATAATACTAAAAATTTAGCATTCGTCCCTGAAAGCCAATTTTTTAGATTAATCACTTTATCCTCTGGCACGTCATTCGTTGGTGTTAACAAATAATAAGCATTTTCAAATAAAAGTTCTTTTGCCGCTCGGACACCACTTTTATGTGAACCTGCCATTGGATGCCCACCAATAAATGTTATTCCACTTTCCCTAAGTACGGCGGATGCTTCCATTATGGTTCCTTTTGTACTTCCTGTATCCGTTACAATAACATTTTTCTTTAAACGAAGCCCTGGTAATCGCGTTAATAATTGTTCCGTTTCTTTTACCGGGCAACAAAAAATAAGTAAATCTGCTTTTGGTCCATCTATTAAAATACTTTCGCCAATTTCATCTATGACTCCTAGAGACTTTCCAACTTCTAACGTATGATAGGAAACGTCTATTCCAATGATATGCGCTTCTGGATGTTTGGCTTTAATCGCAAGGGCAATAGAACCGCCAATTAACCCAAGACCAACAATAACTACCGTCCCCTTCATTCAAAAACGCCTCCAAATACTTACAATAATTTTTCTAAAAGGGCAATAACTGCACTATTTTCTTCTTCTGTTCCAATCGTAATTCGAACAGCTTCTTTGAAACCAAGCGCTGCACCAGAACGTGTAATATAGCCATTTTTTTCTAAATAGCTAAAAATAGTTCCTGCATCAATTCCTAAGTCTATTAAAACAAAATTCCCATTTGCTGGATATAATTTTACCTTTTCAAAACGTTTAGCAAAGGCTTCGTATTGTTTAATTCCTTTTGCATTAGAAATTCGGCATGCTTCAATAAAAGCTTGATCTTTTATTGCTTCGATTGCTAATTTTTGCCCCATACTTGTTGTATTAAATGGTGGGCGGACAATATTCAGTTGGTTGATGATTTCTTTATCTGCAATACCATAACCAACACGTGCGCTAGCCAAACCATAAATTTTACTAAAAGTTCGAGTAATGATTAAATTTTTATAAGTACGAATCCATTGTTCATGTTTTTCAGGTTGAGGAGTTACGTATTCTATATATGCTTCATCCAAAACAACCAGCACATCGCTAGGTACTTTAGCTAAAAATGCTTGTAAATCCGCTAATTCAATGTAATTGCCTGTGGGATTATTGGGATTACAAACCCAGACAATGGTTGTTTTTTCATCAATTGCAGCTAGCATACCTTCTAAATTATGTGCGCCATCCGCAAGAAGGGGAATTTCCCTGACTTCGGCTCCTTCAATGAAAGCATTTTGGCGATACTGCACAAAGGTTGGTGCTGCCATAACTGTATTAGTTGTATTATCAAGCAAAACCCGCGTTAACAATTCAATTAATTCATCTACCCCAGCTGTAAAAATTAATTCCTCTTCTTCTAATTGATAAAAATCAGCTACTTCTTTTCGTAAGTTAGCAGCCCAACCATCTGGATAAATTTCTGTTTCCACATTGGAATTTGCTTGCAAAGCTGCCACTTTTGGCGAAGTACCTAGTGGATTTTCATTGGATGATAGTTTGGTGATTTTTGTTAAACCAAGTTCTGCCATCACTTCTTCTTCACGTTTCCCAGGTTTATAAGAAGATAGACCTGTAAGTGATTTTTTCCATTTCATTACGCATCCTCCTCTTTCACTAAATCTGGGCGCAATACTTTTGCTCCACGTAAATACACATGATTAATTGCTTCAAGTGGCTTATGTAATTCCGTAAATACCATAAAGCGAATACACATTGGAAGCGAACCCGGCACTGGAATTTCTTGCATCCCCATGACTGGAACAAATTCAAAACCAGGTGTTTCACGTACTGCCTTCGCTGGAAAAGCCGCAAAAATATCTTCAGTTACTGTAATAATAACCGAAGTAAGTTGCTCACTATCCACTATTCCATTTTGAGTTAAAACTTCTGCAAATAATTGTTTTGTTGCTGTATAAATTTCTTCCGGCGTATTGTTTTCTATTGTTGTTGCACCACGAATCGCTCTCAAAATTTATCCCCTCCATTTCGCATCACGTTTTTGTATGTTTTCAAAATCAACTCATCTTCTGCTTTATAAATAACTGGTTTTCCAATTTCTGCTAGTAAAACCATGCTTATTTCATTAAAAGTAGTTTTCTTATCATGACGCATATTTTCCAATATTTTACTAAAAGGGACTGTTATATCAAAAACAGTATCATAACCCAAATTTGCTAACCAGCTTTTAAATTCTGCTAAATCAAAATCCAGTCCGTAAACTGTCTCACTCATCGTTAATGCATAAATCATCCCATAAGTAATCGCCTCACCGTGAAGCCATTTGCCAAAGTTACCATAAGCTTCTAAGGCATGACCAAACGTGTGGCCAAAATTTAAATAAGCGCGTACTCCTTGCTCCGTTTCATCTTGAGCAACAATATTCGCTTTAATTTCAATTCCGCGCTGTAAAAATGGCGTTAAATCTTTCGTATAAAAGTCTTTTGGTTCTGTAAAAGTATCCATTAATGCGCGAAGTAATGTATGGTCGCTAATAAGGGCATGTTTTATCATTTCAGCAAAACCAGAGCGCATTTCTCGTTCAGGTAAAGTAGCAAAAAACTGCGTATCATAAATAACCGCTTCTGGTTGGTAAAAGTTGCCAATCATATTTTTGCCCAATGGATGATTAATCGCAACCTTGCCACCAACCGCACTATCATGAGCAAGAACCGTTGTAGGAACTTGGTAAAATGGAATGCCTCTCATATATGTAGCAGCAACAAAACCACCTAAATCACCAATTACTCCCCCTCCAAAAGCAATTAAAACCGCCTTACGATCAAGGCCAGTTTCAATCATTTTTGTCATGACGTCTTCATAAACAGCAAATGTTTTCGCTTCTTCCCCATTTGGCGTCACATAATACGTCACTTCCGGCAAATCAGCAAGCACTTTGTCAAGTTTCGCTTTATGAAGTTTTGACACGTGTTCATCTGTTAAGACAAACACGTGAGAATACTTCACTAGACTTTGTGACCATTTTTCTTGCACATCAAGTAAGGCAGATTCATTAATATATACTGGGTATGTTTTACTTTTAGCACGGACTGTAATTTCTGGCATGATTAAAACTCCTTCGTTAAGTTTCGATGTTCCTCCACATGTTTTTTAAGTGTATCAAAACGGTCACCATCAAATTTTTCTAACACAGCCACTGCTACTTCCCAAGCAACAACAGCCTCGGCTACTACGCTTGCTGCAGGTACTGCACAACTATCCGAACGCTCCACACTTGCATTAAAGGTTTCTTTTGAATCAATATCCACACTTTGAAGCGGTTTATATAAAGTTGGAATTGGCTTCATTACGCCGCGAACAACGATTGGCATACCATTTGTCATTCCGCCTTCAAAACCTCCCAGATTATTTGTCCGTCTTGTATAACCCTCTTCTTTACTCCATAAAATTTCATCCATTACTTCGCTTCCTGGTTTTCTCGCAGCTTCAAAACCAACACCGAATTCAGCGCCTTTAAAAGCATTTATACTTACAATCGCACGGGCAATTTTCGCATCTAATTTTTTATCCCATTGTACATAGCTACCAAGGCCAGCAGGTACGCCGCCAACAACTACTTCGACAATTCCGCCAATGGTATCGCCATTTTTCTTTGCATCATCAATTTTTTGCATCATTTCTGCTGCTGCTTCCTCGTCTAAACAACGAACGGGTGACGCCTCTGAAGTGTCTTGAATTTCTGTAACGGAATAGTCACGAGTCAAATTCGCTCTAGTTCCACCAATTTCAAGAACATGACCTGCAACTTCAATTCCAAGTTCATGTAATAGTTTTTTAGCAACTGCTCCTGCTGCAACGCGGACAGTTGTTTCTCGTGCACTAGAACGTTCCAACACATTACGCATATCATTATGACCATATTTCATGCCACCAACTAAATCCGCATGTCCAGGACGAGGACGAGATACACGACGAGATTTTTCATTTTTTTCTGGAACTGGTTCAATGCTCATAACTGTTTCCCAATGTTTCCAGTCTTTATTTTCAACAAACATTGCTACAGGAGCGCCTAGGGTTTTACCATGACGAATACCCGCTGTAATTTGTACTTGGTCTTTTTCAATACGCATACGAGCTCCACGGCCATGACCACCTTGCCGTCTTTTTAGTTCTTTATTTATATCTTCTGCAAGTAGGGGCACCCCTGCTGGCAATCCTTCAATAATAGTTGTAAGCCCTGGTCCATGTGATTCTCCTGCCGTTAAGTATCTCATTTCAACAACTCTCCTTTTTCTATTTAAGCTAGGTATTCTAGCGTTAATATTTTAGCGCTTTAAAGTATATGTGTAATATCTTAACATATGCCTAGCAAGAACACAATACTTTAATCTCATTCTATTATCATATCAAAAAAACGCGCCAAATGGTAATTTCTCTATAAAATAAGAGCCTAGGTTTCCCTAAACTCTTGTTAGTTTTAAATCCAAGTATCTACTGCCTTTTCATAGCTTAAAATTTCATTTGGTGCAAAAAACAGCTGAATTTCTCGTTTTGCACTTTCTGGGCTATCAGAACCGTGAATTACATTTCTATTCGTATGTATCGCATAATCCGCGCGAATCGTTCCAGGGTCTGCTTCTGATGGATTGGTTTTCCCCATCATTCGTCGCGCTATTTTAATGACATCATCTCCTTCTAAAACCATCGCAAATACTGGTCCAGAAGTGATAAATCCAATTAAATCTTCAAAAAAAGGCTTTCCAATATGTTCAGCATAATGCTGTTCTGCTAAATTTCGGTCGATTTGAATTAATTTTGCAGCTACTAATTTTATTCCTTTTTTTTCTATCTTTGCTACAATTTCTCCAATAAGTCCTCGTTCCACACCATCCGGTTTAACCATTACATAAGTTTGTTCCATTATAGAATCCTCCCTCACGTTAATAATTTCTTTTATCTAAAACACGAACGATTTGCTTCAGTGGTTTTAACTCAGGAACTTGTGGTAAAGAATCCAGTGTTGCAACAGCTTTTTTTAAGTAAGCTGTAGCGACATCTTCTGCTTTTTTTGCTCCTGATTTTTTTACTTCTTCTACTAAAGCGGCAATTTCTTCTGCTGGTGTTTCCTCGGTTACTTGGCTAATTCGTTTTTTAAGAAAAGGATCTTCCATTGCAAAAAATACAGGTAACGTCACATTTCCTTGTCTCAAATCTTCTCCAGCTGGTTTACCAAGTTCTTTTTCTGTGCCAACAAAATCAAGTACATCATCCGTAATTTGAAACGCCATTCCAACATAGTAACCAAACTGATATAGTTTTTGGTAGTCGGTTTTGGATTGTCCTGAAACGATACCGCCAAGACCGCAACTAGCTGCTATCAAAAGCGCTGTCTTCCGTTTAATACGCCGTAAATAATTTCGCACACTTTGATCAAAATTATATTTATCTTTTAGTTGTTCAATCTCACCAGTGGATAGCTCTACAGTAACATGTGATAACATTTTATGAGCAGCCACATCTTTAATTTCCGTCATATATTCTAATGATTTAGCAAAAAGAAAATCACCAGTATACATTGCGATATGGTTTCCCCACTTAGATTTAATTGTTTCACGTCCACGTCTTAAGTCCGCATCATCCACGACATCATCATGAACAATCGAAGCCATATGAATCAATTCAATCGCTACACTGGCATCTCTAACCAATTCAAAATCTGCATTTGTCGCAAGTCGTGCAGATAGGCAGACAAACATCGGTCTAATCCGTTTGCCTCCTGCTTCTAACAAATGTAGTGCTGCATCAGAAGTCGTTTCAGCAGCTGCACCAGAAAGAGCTTTTTTTAGTTCCTTTTCCACTATATCAATGTCTTTTTGCATATTTGTGTATAAAAAGTTAAGTTTCATGCTTGCCACCTTATTGTTCCTTCTTTTTAAATCCAAAGTGAGTTGCACTTGCCCCGCCACTATGTGAAATATACCTTACATAAGAAAATCCAGCTTCTTGAAACATTTCTGCAAGCTTTGCCATTCCTGGAAATTCTCGTGTTGACTCTTGTAACCAGCTATATTCTTTATAACTTTTCGCAAAAAACTTTCCAAAAACAGGCATTACATAGCGAAAATATGCATTAAATACTTGTTTCCAGCCTGGGATATTCGGCTGTGATGTATCAATACACGCCAGCTGTCCGCCAGGTTTTAAAACTCGGTACATCTCACGGAGAACCTGCATATAATCTGGTACATTTCGTAGCCCAAATCCGATAGTTACATAATCAAAACTATTATCTGGAAATGGTAAACTCATCGCATTTCCATGAATTAGTTCGACATTATGCAAATCTGCTTCTTGCACTTTTTCACGTCCAACAGCGAGCATACTCTCACTAAAATCAAGGCCAGTAACATGACCTTCTGAACCGATTTCCTCTGCCATCATAATCGACCAGTCTGCTGTCCCACAACAAACATCCAAGACATTTGTTCCTTTTTGAACGCGCATTAGTTTCATTGTTTCTTTGCGCCATTTCACATGAAGTTTAAAACTAATGACACTATTCATTCGGTCATAACTTGGAGAAATTTTCTCAAATACTTTATGTACTTTTTCTTCTTTCGTTTCCGTCATATCCCGAATCTCCTTTTATTTATCAGTCGTTTAAAACCTCGACAATTCGTTTTTCTAATATATTCGAAAGTGGTTCAGCGCGTTCTTTCAAGCTTTCCACTTCTTGTTTCACATCATTAATAATTTCCTCTAACCAGCTTTCAAAATTACTAACTGCTTTTTTGGCAAAATAACCATGTTCAAATGCCCGTTTAAGTCTAGATACTCCAGTTTCTTTATATAAATTAAGTTCCATTTGTAATCTTTTAAGTAAGAAAAACTGACAACCGAGTGAAATAAACGTTTGCTCTTTCATAAAGTATTTCGCAAATTTAGAAAAAATAGCTGCGTTTGTTAAAGCTAGTTGAGTAAGGTATTCTTCATCTGTCGCAACATGCAATTGATAAATATTCGTTTTAGCTGTATTGGTTTCTTGCACTCCACTTTGCAATGCGCGTAGCAAAGGAATCATTTCAAGTTCAGCAAGTGTTCGGTAGTAAAGCGCGCTATAAAAATCACCGGCAAGAACCGTTAACTCTTGCTCTTTACGCGTCATCTGAACTACATCATCTGGTTCATCAATTTTTTCATGGGTATCATGTGCTAAAATCATGTAAAGCGTTGCACTAACTACCCGATATGCAGAAACATCAGTCAAATCGGAGCCGGAAATTGCTTCATGAAGAAAAAGCATTTGATCTTTATCCATTTGTCCGCCTTCATTATTCTCTTGTAAATACTGATAGACTGCCTGTTCATGCACCAATTGTTCCACTTCCTTTAGCCCAGCCTTCTTTGCCTGATAAGTCATCTAAAAATCCCCTTTAAATCTCCTTATTAGTAAAATAAATTATACCATAAAGGATGCTTAATTATGCTTAATTAAAGCCAAAACTTCACTTCTAAGCTTATCGTCATTTCTAAAAGCACCTCGTACTGCGCTTGTTATCGTTTTTGTTCCTGGTTTATTTACACCACGAATTGTCATACACATATGTTCTGCTTCCATAATTACCATGACTCCTAGTGGTTTTAATTTGTCCATCATAATTTCTGCTACAGTGGTTGTAATACGCTCTTGAAGTTGCGGACGTTTACTAACATCATCTACAACACGAGCTAACTTACTTAATCCAGCAACTCGCCCTTTTTGCGGTAAATAAGCTACATGAGCTACGCCAAAAAAAGGAACAAGATGATGCTCACACATAGAGGAAAAACGAATATCTTTTACAAGTACTAATTCTTCATGTTGCTCTTCAAAAATAGTATTAAAATGAACAGATGGATCTTTTTTTAGTCCAGCAAAAACTTCTTCATACATCCGCGCAACTCGCATTGGTGTATCTTTTAAGCCTTCACGTTCAGGATTCTCTCCCACTGCTTCTAAAATAACTTTCACTGCATCTGCAATCTTTTGTTTGTCTATTTGCTCCATCCTTAATTCCCCTATCTTTTTAGCATTTATATACCTTGTATATCTTAACACAGCCGAACTTCAAGGTAAATTTAATTTGCTTAAATTTGTGATTTTCATCGGGGTTTTATTCGTTTTGTTAACTATATTCCCTATTTTACAAGCAGAAAAACGCATAAAAAAAACTAGCCTAGCTTAATTATAAAATTAAGGCCAGACTAGAGTTATGCTTAAAAAGTCTATGTAACTTATTTAACAGCTTCTTTAAGCGCTTTACCAGGTTTGAACGCTGGTACTTTACTTGCAGGGATGTCGATTTCTTCTTTAGTACGAGGGTTACGGCCTTTACGGGCAGCACGTTCACGTACTTCAAAGTTACCAAATCCGATTAATTGAACTTTTTCACCTTTAGATAAAGAAGTTTGAATAGTTTCGAATACAGCTTCAACTGCTTTCGCTGCGTCTTTTTTAGAAAGATCAGCTAATTCAGCAACACTGTTTACTAAATCAGTTTTATTTGCCATTGTGTTTTTCACCTCCTTCACAGAATTCTACAAAATAAGCAGGTCCATATGGATGCCTGTATTTCTCTTTTTTTTCCAAAAACAAAATGTGATTTTGGAATTTCAGGAGAATAATGACTGAAATGGCTTAAATACAAGCCTTAACAGTAATTCTGATAAAAGATTATCACATAATCCCAGTAACTGCAAGGGATAATGCCAAACTGACACTGTTTCTTAACATTTCCAGCTAGTTATCTTTTCTCTCATAGCTTGAAAACGTGATAGTATCAACCTGTTATCCATTATACTAACTGGGAAATCACAGAATAGCAAGCGATACCACTATAAAATACTAAAATAGTTCTTTTTTCATAAAATTATGCGTAAATTAGTTGCTATTACCTGACAACTATGGGTTTCTACGCCTAGTTTTCACTCTAATAATATTTGTTGAAGCTTTGCCTTTTCTTCTGCGGTAATTCCAATTCCAATCTCTAAATAATTTTCCACAGAACCAAACTGCTTTTTCATTTCATCAAAAGCAATTTCTAAGTATGCTGGACGAGCTTCTGCCATAGGTCGAAACGTTTCTAAATCAATTTTTTCTGTAGAATTAGAAAATAGCGACACTATACCTCCCATTTCTTCTAAAATAGCATCTTGATAGCGATTAGTGATAGCATAGTCTGCGAAAATTGTTTTTTCAGGCACATCTAGTAATGTTAATAATAATGCCCCTAAAACGCCTGTACGGTCCTTTCCTGCTGTACAATGAAAGACAAACGGCAAACCAGCTTTGGCGTCATTTAAAATTTCATTAAAAATCTCTTTAAAACCATCAACTGACTGAACAAAAACACGATAACTCTCTCCCATTAAAGGTTCATAGATAGTTTTATCTGCCAATTCCGGTATTTTCGTCTGTTCGTTTTTGGCAGTTCCAATTGGAATATGTTTGTTTAGCACACCGGCAATTTCAGGAGTTGGCTGTGCTGCTACTTCCGAACTGCTTCGTAAATCACAAATCCATTTAATATGTAATTTTTGAATTAAGTCTATATCCGACTTATTAATATTTACTAAATTGGCAGAGCGATATAGCTGTCCCCAGCGAACATGTTTACCATTTTTGGATTGATAGCCACCCATATCACGAAAGTTAAAAACACTTTCAGTCGGTAAAATTCGCTCTGAAATTACTTTTTTCCGCCCATTTGGTTGCTGTAAAAAGAAATAAACTGGCACATTTTTTGTTGTATATGTATAGTGGTTTATACTATCTGTTACTTTCAAAACAGGCTTTGCATCATCGTTTAAGATAGGACTATCGCTAACAAAAATCAATGTGTCTTTGCTTATTTCTTCTTGCTTCCAATTCAGTGTAATAGAATTATTCCCACGATTAATTTCCATATTTCCACCCCTATTTTTGTACTAATTCATTCTTCTTGTTCATTTTAGCACAACTAATAAAAAAAGAACTAAAATAAGCAAATGCCTATTTTAGCTCTCTCGTTTAAAATGATTCTTTTTCGATTTTCTTTTTGCGACCCATTAATAAATCTACTGCTTCACGCGCATCTTTATTTTCAAATAATATCGCATAAATGGATTCTGTAATCGGCATATCAATCTCTAGTTTTTCAGCCCAGCCATGTACTGCTTTGGCGGTTCGAACACCTTCAACGACCATACCCATTTTTTCTAATACTTCCTCTAAGTTCTCACCTTTACCAAGCATATTACCAGCACGCCAGTTACGTGAATGCACACTCGTACAAGTAACGATTAAATCACCAATTCCAGTTAAGCCATAAAAGGTTTGGGGATTAGAGCCCACAGCAACGCCGAGACGAGTGATTTCTGCCATCCCTCTTGTCATTAGGGCTGCCTTCGCATTATCGCCGTAGCCAAGCCCATCAGAGATCCCAGCGCCCAGTGCGATAATGTTTTTAAGTGCGCCACCAATTTCTGCACCGATAACATCATCATTTGTATAAATTCGTAAATTATTATTAATAAAACGATCCTGTACAATTTCTGCTGCTGTTAAATCTTTACAACTTGCACAAAGCGTTGTTGGATGACGTAGCGCAACTTCTTCTGCATGACTTGGCCCCGAAAGAACAACTAGTGCTTTTCGTTTAGCTGCATCTACTTCTTCTTCAATTACTTCAGACATCCGTAAATTAGTATCTGGTTCAATACCTTTACTTACATGTACTAAAATAGTTGGTTCTTTAAGCGCTTCGTTTAGCTGCTTACAAACCACACGCATTGCATTTGTTGGAATAGCGATAACGACTATTTCAGCACCGTCTATTGCTTCATCTAGTGATAAAGTCGCTTTAACTTCTGTTGGTAAAATAATATCTGGTAAATAGTGACTATTCGTGTGCGATTCATTAATTTCATTCACAATTTTATCTAAGTTTCCCCAAATAACAGGTTGATGATGATTATCAGCAAGGACAAGCGCAAGGCCAGTTCCCCAGCTTCCAGCGCCGAGAATAGCTACTTTTTTAGGTGTCATTTATTTTTCCTCCCGAAAACTTTACTTACGCTTACGAGCAATTACTCGTATTGGCGTACCATCAAATGGAAATGCGTCTCTTATTCGATTTTCTAAGAATCGTTCATAAGAGAAATGCATTAATTCTGGGTCATTAACAAATACAACAAAGGTTGGTGGTTTCACAGCCACTTGTGTTGTATAGAAAATCTTAAGTCGTTTCCCTTTATCCATTGGTGACGGGTTCATAGCAACCGCATCGCTAATAACATCATTTAGCATACTTGATTGTACACGTAACGAATGATTATCACTTACTTGGTTGATAAGTGGGAATAAGTTATTTAAGCGTTGTTTTGTTTTAGCAGATACAAAGACAATTGGTGCATAGCTTAAGAATTGGAACTGCTCGCGAATATCTTCTGTCCACACATTAATTGTTTTTTCATCCTTATTAATTGCATCCCATTTATTTACGACGATAATGATTGCACGTCCAGCATCATGTGCATATCCAGCAATTCGCTTATCTTGCTCACGAATACCTTCTTCCGCGTTGATAACGACAAGAACAACATCAGAACGTTCAATTGCTCTCATTGCACGTAAAACACTATATTTTTCTGTGCTTTCATACACTTTCCCGCGTTTTCTCATTCCGGCTGTATCAATCATCACATAATCTTGCCCATCAAATGTGTAAGTAGTATCAATTGCATCGCGTGTTGTTCCTGCAATATCCGAAACAATAACACGATCCTCCCCAAGAAGTGCATTTAGGATAGATGATTTACCAACATTTGGTCGACCAATCAAGCTAAATTTCACTGTATCATCAGGATATTCTTCCTCTTCTTCTTTTGGAAAATGAGCGCGAACAGCATCTAGCATATCGCCAAGCCCAAGTCCATGAGAACCGGAAATTGGATACGGTTCTCCAAATCCAAGAGAATAAAAGTCATAGATTTGGTCACGCATTTCTGGATTATCTACTTTATTAATCGCTAAAACAATTGGTTTATTAGACCGGTAAAGAATTTTTGCTACTTGTTCGTCCGCATCAGTTACACCTTCACGACCATTAGTAATAAAAATAATTACGTCTGCTTCATCAATTGCAATTTCTGCTTGTGCGCGAATTTGTTCTAAAAATGGTTCATCGGAAAGATCAATTCCACCTGTATCAATAATGTTAAATTCTTTGCCGAGCCATTCCGCAGAGTTATATATGCGGTCACGTGTCACACCGGGAACATCTTCCACAATGGAAACACGTTCACCAACGATTCTGTTAAAAATAGTCGATTTGCCGACGTTTGGACGTCCGACAATCGCTACAACTGGTTTTGCCATTATTTCACCTTCTTTTTTCTCGAATCCTATTTATCAAACTTTCTTTAGTTTATCAGTAAAACACCATACTGGCAATGAAAAGTTCCATTTCAAAAAGAAAAAGAGCCTATGGGAACATTCTCCCTAGGCTCTGTTAGCTTTGATTATTTATCGTCGTTTTTTAGACCTTTTAATTTATCACCAATTAAATCGCTCATTTGGAATCCAGTACTTTCTTCTGGAAGTTCATAATCAGCTTCTTCTACAGGTGCATCTTGTAAGTCTTTAATGCTTAGAGATAAACGCTTATCTGCTTCGTTTACTTCTAGTACTTTTACTTCGATAGTTTGCCCTTCAGAAAGTACTTCTTGTGGAGTCCCAATATGTTGATGAGAGATTTGCGAAATATGAACCAAACCTTCTACTCCTGGGAAAATTTCCACAAACGCACCAAAAGTGACTAAACGAACCACTTTACCTTCTAGAACAGAACCAACTGGTGCTTTTTCAGCAATACCATCCCAAGGTCCCGGTAGATTGGCTTTAATAGAAAGTGAGATACGCTCATTTTCAGGATCAATACCAATTACTTTCACAGTAACTTTTTGCCCTTCTTCTAACACTTCTTGTGGGGTTGCAATATGTTGATAAGAAATTTGCGAAATATGAACTAAACCATCTACACCGCCAATATCAACAAATGCACCAAAGTTAGCCAATCGTTGAACAGTTCCCTCGATTACATCGCCTTCTTTGATTTCATGTAATAAAGCTTGTTTTTGGCTTGCTTTTTCATTTTCGACAACAGCACGGTGACTTAAAATCACGCGGTTATTTTCTGGTTCGAATTCTACCACTTTGAAAGTTAAAGTGGTTCCTTTATAATCTGCAAAGTCTTCTACAAAATGGTCTTCTACTAATGAAGCTGGAACAAATGCACGAACACCTAAGTCCACTACTAAGCCACCTTTTACAACGTCGCTTACTACTGCTTCAAATACTTCACCAGACTCAAATTTCGCTTTAATATCATCAGATGCTTTTTCTGCATCCACTTTTCTTTTGGATAATACTAGAACGTCATCTTCTACTTTTGTAACAATTAAATCTAGTGTGTCGCCTACGCTTACAACGTCAGAAGCCGTCTCCACATGTATATTGGAAAGTTCACTTATTGGAACGACACCATCAAGTTTACTATCAGGAATCCCGACATAAACTTGTTTATCTTCCACACTCGTAACCGTGCCAGTGACTTTGTCTCCTTCTTCAAAATTTCTAACTTCCACATCAAATAAATCTTCAGACATGAGTAGCCCTCCATTCGTTAGTCGAATTTTTAGAACTTCCTAGTTTAAAAGCAACCTATTTTGCTCACTCCATCTGCTTGACTAGTTTCCCAGATAGGTAAATTTTCCGATTAAAAAAAGAAAAATAGCAAATACACCTTTAGTCAAACTGATTTTCCAGCTAGAAAATCCTTGCAAGATACTTTTCACAAAGTAAAAAATCTCTCTTATAACATCCTACAAATCCAGACATTTGTCAAGCTCTTTTCAAATGCGAAATTCACCATAATAGCTTACAAACGCTTATTTTGTTTAGACTTTCACGGTTAAATTAAAAAACTGCTACATTTCCATTTTGTTAGGAAAATGTAGCAGTTTTTATTTAATCATTGATTTTTTGTTCTGCTAAAAAGAGGATTTTGTTAGCTACGTCATCAATAGACATGGAAGTTGTATCCACTTCCACTGCATCTTCTGCTTTTTTTAGTGGCGAATGTTCTCTTGTATAATCTAAATGATCGCGTTCTTCTATTTCTTTTTTTAGTTGATTTAAATCTCCTGCAAAGCCTTTTGCTGCATTTTCTTTAAAGCGGCGTTCAGCTCTTTCTTCTACACTTGCTAATAGGAAGATTTTTAGTTCTGCATTTGGAAGTACCGCAGTTCCAATATCACGTCCGTCCATTACAATGCCGCCTTCTTTTGCAAATCCTTGTTGCCTTTCCTGCAAAGCTTCTCGAACAGCAGGGTGAGCTGCAACGATAGATACATGATTAGTCACTTCTAAAGAACGAATCACTTCTGTTACGTTTTCTTCATTTATAAATACTTGCTGTACTTCTCCAGGTTCGAACCTAATAACGGTTTTCGCTAGTAGTTCTGCAATAGCTTTTTCGTTTTTATAATCCATTTTGTTTTTATACGCCATATAAGTAACAGCACGATACATAGCTCCCGTATCAATATAGACAAAACGTAATTTTTTTGCGACTATTTTTGCTACTGTACTTTTCCCTGCTGCTGCTGGTCCGTCAATTGCAATACAAATTTTCTTTGTCATAAAATATAACTCCCTTTATCTGAAATTAGTTTGATTTATCTCTTCTTGAGATGCTAAAAGTACCATTAACTTCATACGAGCTTTTTTGCTATCGTAATCTTTACCAAGAATGACACCACGATTATATAAATCAAATGTGCTTCCTTCATAATCATAAGTAGTGTATACATTTCCTTCTTCAGCACTTGTTGTAATGACAACTGGAATCCCTTTGTCTAGCGCCCGAATAATTGCTGGCATCATTTTTGGAGCTACTTGTCCACGTCCAACTCCTTCTAAAACAATACCTGCTACCCCACTATCTATTGCTGCATCCACAAACAAATCATCTGCTCCCATGTAACACTTAATTACAACGACTTCGGGAAGATCTAAACGAATATCAAAACATTCATGTTCTAAAGGTTTTTGATATAAGAAAACTTGATCATTATCAATAATTCCTAAATATCCAAAACCAAATGCGCTAAAACCTTGAATATTTGATGCATGCACTTTCTTAACATATCTTGCAGCAAAAATCCGTTCATTAAAAACAACGACTGTCCCAGCTTGCCGCAAATTCGCTTCACATGCTGTATAAATGGCATGGCGAATATTAATATAAGCGTCCGTACCCGGCTCTTCTGGCGCTCTTTGCGAACCAGTAACAACAACTGGTCTCGTATCCGTTACAGCAAGGTCAAGAAAATATGCAGTTTCTTCTAATGAGTCTGTCCCATGAGTAACGACAATTCCATCATATGTTTCGTCCATAAAAATAGATTCGATTAGCTGTTTTAAACTAATTAAATCTGAAAGCGAGATATGCATGGATGGTAATTGAAAAGTAGAGTAAATATCTATTTGAATTTCTGTAGGCAATTTACATAATGCGGCTAGTTCTTCTCCAGATAATTCTCCAGATGCTAGTTTGCCCGATTCCGTTTTCTTACTCGCAATTGTACCACCTGTAGTAATTAGTGCAACTCTTGCCATTATTTATTCCCCCTACATTTTTCCACTTAGACAAACAAATGAGTCTCGGAAGCGTTTCCCAGACCCATTCAGTGTTGTCTTATTATTGTGGAATTGTTAGAACTGTCCCAACTGGAACATCATTACTTCCAAGTCCATTAGCTTGTTTGATTTTATCTACACCCGCGGCAGCTCCTGCACTACCATATGCAGAACGAGCGATACCATATAGTGTTTCTCCTGCTTGAACGGTGTGTGATTCACTGGCAGCTTTTTGTTTTGCTTCTTCATCTGCTTTTTTCTTAGCAGCTTCTGCAGCAGCTTTTTCTTCTGCAGCTTTTTCCTCAGCTGCTTTTTGATCGGCAGCTTCTTGTGCTTCTTGTGCTTTTTTTGCCTCTTCTGCCTTTTTAGCAGCCTCTGCTTCTTCAGCTTTTTTTGCTTCAGCAGCTTTTTCTTCTGCAGCTTTCTTTTCTTCCGCGGCTTTTTCGGCTGCCGCTTTTTCTTCCGCAGCTTTTTTCGCTTTTGCTTTTTCTTCTTTTGCTTCGGTATTGTTAGATACATTAACAGTTGATTCTGTTTCGGTTTTTACTTCATTTGATCCCATATTTTGAACAGTAACAAATACAATCACGATTACGATTGGTATAAGTAGAAAAAATACAATTAATAAATTCAATAGTGGATATCTAAAAATCGTTTTCTTTTTACCTCGTCTGCTATCAGAACGGGATAACATTGGCGGTTCGTTATTAAATTCATCTTGCCCTTCTGAACTCATATCGTAATCAGCCGGTTCTTCAAATTCCCGCTTATCTTTTCGTTTTTTTGCCACTCAAAGTTCCTCCTTTAGTGCTATCTAAAATTATCCTATGCACTATTATTGGCACAGAGAAGTGTTACATATGCTATTAAAATGAAATGCCTTTGAAATAATTATACCCATAAATGTAACATACAACAACACTTAAACCGCTTTTTTACTAAAAAAAGCTATTTTAGTTTTAAATTCAGGCCTAAAATGCACAGTCTCTATCTATTTCATATAGATTACTGAACAAAATAATAACAATTTTTTTGCTATTAAACAAGCCCTTTTTTAGCAAAAAATCTAAATTTGGATTCTTATTTGTCAAATTTCGTAACTTTTAAGATTATTGTAGTAAGTATGTTAGATAACTTTCCCATGTGGGTAGTTCTTTTCGCTGTATATTTTCGTTTTTTTCATAGTCAATTATCCCGGCACCATCGATATCACAGCAGTTTAGCGGTCTTTCTTCCTCCAAAGGTTCCTCATCAAAATAGCGCATTATATAATTCCGGCGACATTCCTCTGTATGCACATAACCAATGAATTGTTGTAAATTAGCTCGTTTCCATTTTTTTCGATAATCAATTTTGGCTGTTAACTCTTGTGTGGTTAAGCCACTTTTTTGATAGTATTCAATAAAACGCTGCTCTGAATCTGGTAATGTTTTAAGTTGCTCTTTGGATAAATGAATAAAACTGGCATCTGGTAAGTCTTGATCTGCCAACTGCATTTGAATAAATTCATCTCCAATTGCATAAAGTAAAATACCGATGCTGTTGTTTGAATCGCGACCGGCTCGGCCAATTTCTTGCAAATATGCTTCCAAATCAGCAGGCATATGGTAGTGAATAACGAAGCGAATATCTGCTTTATCTATTCCCATTCCAAAGGCACTAGTCGCACAAATAATATCTAACTGACCATTAACGAATTGTTGCTGAATCACTATTCTATCTTCCGTTTCCATATCACCATGATAATATGCAACTTGTAAACCAGTTAATTCATTTAATTCGCGAGCAGTACTTTCTGCTAATTTTTTACTTGAAAAATAAATAATACCCGGTGTTTGGAGTTTCGAAACTAGTTCGTACAATCGTTCTTTCTTTAATTTTTGGTTAGCGAATTTTTCTACTTGTAAAGAAATATTAGGTCGATTTACTGAATATATGATTTGTTCACAGTCTGTTAAATGCAGTTGTTCCAATATATCTGCTCGAACTTTTTTGGTAGCCGTTGCAGTAAGCACCATAGAAACAGGAAAATTAGCTTCTTGAATAAATTGACCAAGCATTAAATAATCCGGGCGAAAATCATGTCCCCATTGAGAAATACAATGTGCTTCATCAATGACAAAAAGACTCATTTTTTGTTGTAAAAGAACTTTTTTCACTTCACTGCTATTTAGCATTTCTGGTGATAAAAACAAAAATTTGTACAAATGAATATTAGCAAGAATTTGATTTTTATCCGCTCGTTTTAAAAAACTATTTAGTGCCGCAACTCGCTTTTCACCGTGAGCACGCATTCGCTCCATTTGATCTTGCATTAACGAAAGAAGTGGTGACACAATTAGCACGAGTCCTTCCATTAAGTGTCCTGCCAATTGGTAACAAACGGTTTTCCCAGTTCCAGTCGGCAGCATGGCAAAACTATTTTTTCCAGCTAAGGCCGTTTCAATTACTTCTTTTTGACCTGGACGGAATTGTTCAAACCCAAGATATGCTTTTAATTCTTTTTCTAGGTTCATTCTATTCCACCCCTACTTACCACAGCTAGCCGAATTTGATAATAATCTAATTCTGGAAATGCTGCTTTTATTTCACGCAATAAATGCCAATCACTGCTGTTAATTGCTTTTATTAACTCCTCATTTGGCAGACATGGTACATTGGCATTTTTTTGTGTAGCTCTAATTTCGACAAAGTGGTCTTGGATGGTGCTTGTTTTTAAGTTGCGAATTTTTTCGATAGTTTCTATATCTGCTCCATTTTCCCATAAAGATAAGGTTTGTACTGCTGAAGTGGTTAAAGCTGTTAATTCTGATGGTATTAAACTGCGTAAAATATTCCATTCATCTGCTTGTTGTTTTATTACAGCGAATAAGCGATGAATCTCGTGCAACATTTCAAAATAGACATTCCACTTCGGTTGATTATAGTTCGTAGCTATTTGTTCTGTCGTATAACCCATAAGTTCTCTTCCTGAAAAACGTTCAACTAAAAATTCCGGTCTTGTTACTTCTAATTCTTTAAACCATCTGATAAGTTCCCTATATAAACTATCCGCTAACGTAGCTTGATTTTGTTTGGAAAGCCAGTTTTTAATGAATTGTTGAATTTTTTTATCTCGAATAACTGGTAAATAGTAGTTTAGTTTATGTTGTTTATTACTAACTACTTGAACCGCCAGTCGTAAATTTGCAAAGAAATCAAATGCTAGCTTTTGAAAAGCAAAACCTTGAAACCTTGGATACACTGTTTCAAACGTTGAAGTTATTTCTTCTTGAACTATATAACCGTTTTCCGTAGCTAAAATAGTACCTTCTTTAGTTAATTTTGTTAATCGTGCTTCTAAAAAGGTTGCTTTTAGATTGGGGACTAGTCCAAATAAGTGTTGCATTTGAAAAAGATGCGTATCTTGAACTGCTTGGCCAGTTCTTCGCCCCACCAAAATTGTATGTAAAAACGGCATTTTTCTTGGCGTAACAGATTTTTTTAAAATAGTTATAATGTATAAGTCAAGCATATCCAAGCTTTCCACCACCTTTTTTGTATGCTTATCATACCACAGAAACACTTGTTCGGCACTGGTTTTCACTAAAAAAACTTTATAAAAATATGATACAATAGAAAAAGAAAAAATCTAGCTTCAAATAGTCGTTTTAGAAAGGAAGCGGAAAATATTGAAATATTGTCGTGTTGAAAAAGACACTTGTATTGCTTGTGGAGCTTGCTCGATTCATGCACCTGACGTATTTGATTATGATACGGAAGGCCTCGCTTTTAATATGCTTGATGATAATTCTGGTACTAAACAAATTCCCGAAGATTTAATCGAAATGGTTATTGATGCCGAATTTGCTTGTCCTTCACTTTCCATTAAACTTTCAGATAAACCTTTTCACTAAAAAACCGTGAGCCCCACAGGACTCACGGTTTTTATTTATTTTAATGGCTAGCTTCTTGTTGTCTCTTTTCGAATTTGCGCCGCTCTTTTGCAGTTTGGTTTTTAGCAATCCATTTTTTCATTCGTGAATAAAGCAATAAGAATACCGCACTAACAATAACCCCTTTAAGTAGGTTGAATGGCACGATAGCATAAGTAATTAACCATGCAATATCTGTATTCGCCGGAAGACCTCCGAGTTTTATATAAAATGGTAGTAATACAAAATAATTAAACACAGTCATAGCAAGCGTCATTAGCACTGTCCCTACAGCGGTTGAAAGAACCATTCCTTTCGTTGTGCGGAACCAGTGAAATAGATAATAAATTGGCAATACATAAAATATCCCTGAAATAAAATTAGCTAACTCTCCGACTGGAACACCTACTGGGCTACCAGAAACGATGTATAGCAGCACATTTTTTATTAATTCTACTAAAATTACAGCTAATGGACCAAATAAAAGGCCGCCAAGTAATGCTGGAATATCACTAAAATCAAGCTTTAAAAATGGTGCGCTTGGTAGTAACGGAAATTGGAGCATCATTAGTATAAATGCTAATGTTCCAAGTACCGCCACACTTACAAAAACCTTCATTGAATAATTCTTCATTGTCATTTCTCCTTGATGTTCATCAAAAGAAGCGAGTGACATCGCTTAACGAACGCAACCCAAGCAAATAAAAAACCCCAACTAAAAAAAGTTGAGGGAGAGTTTGTGAATTGATATACAAGCGATAGATACTTAAATAAGCATCACAGCTTGCTAACACATGCTCGTGAAGACAAACGAAAAGGTCTGCCAACATCTTCTCCCATCCAGACTATACTGTCGGTCCTGGAATTACACCAGAGTCAACTGCTATAAAAGCAGATCGTGGACTTTTACCACCGGTCGGGAATTACACCCTGCCCCGAAGATGAACGAATATTTTCTTACAAATTTTATTTTACCATGAATATAATTTTTCGCAAGTTTTTTTGTAACTTTTTTCACGTAAACGCTTTCTCACTTTTTTACCATGGAATATTGGTTGATAAAGACTCTGCTAGTGATTTATTTTCTTTTAAGCGGATTTTACGTGCAATACTTCTTGCTTCGGCTCCAGCATGAATTCTCTTTTGCTCATCAGTTTCTGGTTCAACAAGGGGAACTTGAACTGTTTTACCATCTTCCCCAAGCGCAACAAAAGTTAAAAAAGAAGTTGCCGCTAAGTAGCGCTCTCCTGTTTTTAAATTTTCAGCGATGATTTTTACAAAAATTTCCATTGAACTTCTACCAGTAGAGGCCACATAAGATTCTAAACAAACAGAATGGTCATTTTTAATTGGTTTTAAAAAGTCCACTGAGTCTGTTGATGCTGTCACTATTTCTGTCCGACAATGACGTGATGCACTAATCGATGCGGTATCATCAATATAAGTCATTAACCGTCCACCAAATAAAGTATTATGATTATTTGTGTCCGAGGGAAATACTCGACTTGTTTTAATTACTAGAGATTCTTTACAAAATTTTGTTTGTCTTTTGTCCATTTTTTTCGCTCCATTCTATTTATCCAAGTGGTAAAGTAATAATAAAATCAGAACCTTTACCTAGCTGACTTTTAACAGAAATTTTTCCGCCATGTGCTTCCACAATATTTTTAACAATCGCAAGGCCGATACCCGTACCAACAGCTTTTCCTCGTTTTCGTGCTTTATCCGCTTTATAGAAACGTTCAAACAAGTAAGGGATGTCCTCTTCGGCAATTCCGCTACCATTATCGGAGACTGTTAAAATTAATTTATTTTGAGTTGCATCAATGGCTTGTTTTAAAACAACTCTACCAGCATAACCTTCTTTTCCAGTATGGCGAATGGCGTTCATAATTAAATTTATTAACACTTGCTCCATTCGGTCTGGATCATAGGAATATTCTAACTCTGGTGTTTCTAATTCCAAGCCTAATTCGACAAAATTCTCTTTTGCTAAAACGTCGAAATTAGCCATAACTTTTTCTAAAAGTGGCGCAAGTGGTAGCTTTTGATTATCCATTTGGTTAAATCCTGCTTCCATTCGTGCTAAGTCTAGCATATCATTGACTAAACGACCAATACGAAGCGATTCATCATAAATAATCTGCGCAAACTCTCGCACTTCTTCATCTGATTGAGCAACTCCGTCAATAATCGCTTCACTGTATCCTTGCAACATGGAAATCGGCGTTCGTAATTCATGAGAGACATTATTAACAAAATCACTCTTCATTTTTTCTAGTTGTTTTTCTTCTGTCATATCACGAATAACAGCTACAACACTTCGAACATGTTCACCAGTATAAAGTAGCGTTAAAATGGCTACATACGTCCGATCAGCAAATGTGATTTCACCAACTTGGGATTCCTTTGCTTCAAGTGTATCGTCCAATAAATTATCTAGCGCAACCGGTATCAGTACTTTTCCAGAGTTTTCTGGTGAAAAAAACCAATTATGCAGAAATTCTTCTGCTGGCGGATTGCTTAAAACAATTGTTTTATCAATACTGAATTTAATAACTCCATCTGCCATCCCAACTAAAATATTCGATAGCTGTTCTTTTTCTTGCCGAAGGGCGCTAACATTGTATTTTAATTGCTTAGCCATATCATTAAAAGCTACACCAAGTTCGCCTATTTCATCATGAGTGTATGTCGGTACACGATTATCAAAGTTACCCTTGGAAACAGCAATAGCAATTTTTTTCATTTCTCGAAGTGGGAAAGCCATTCTTGATGAGAATACAAACGATAAGATGGATGTAATAAATACTGCAATAATCCCTGATACTATCAGTGTGGTCATCGTTTTTTTATTTACTTGCAAAATAGTACTGTACGATTGGTAAACATAAACAACCCCAGAATCTCCATTATCTAAAACAAATTTTTGCGCAGAAATTTCCACTGGCATTGCATGACTATCCGCTTTAAAATTATACTTCATTGTAACAATATTTTCTTTTTCTAATGCCTTATCTAATGTTTTATCATGAATTAATTTATCTGCCGAGGTGGAGGAAACATAATCTGGTGATTGTAGTTGATAGACATTTTTACCATCCTGCTCAATAATGACACCTAATGTATTATCTAATAAAGTAAGCGGTGAATCATTTTTATTTTGAGTCGAAATTACTGCATTATGTTCTTTCATTACTTTAATAATACTCGTAGTCGTATCTTCCAACACTTTGGTAATTTGGGTAATATTATTTTTTTCATAAATCATCGCAACTAAAAAACCAGAAATAACTAAAATACCAATTAAAAGCAAAATAATGGTACTCCAAATTTTACCAACAATACTATTCCATATTTTCATCCATCTCACCTCGCTTCCCACAAAAAAACAACGGAACAAAGCACGTGCGGCATAACACTTGCCGATTTAACGTCTTTGTCCGCTATCATAAGTTTATTCTTCTGGAACCTCGAATTTATATCCTAAACCCCAAACAGTGACTATCATTCTTGCTGCGTCTTCAGATACATCATGTAATTTTTCTCGAAGTCTTTTCACATGGGTATCAATCGTACGCAAATCGCCAAAGAATTCATAACGCCATACCTCTTTTAAAAGTGATTCTCGGTCAAATACCTTGTCTGGTGATTTAGCTAAATAATAAAGTAAATCATATTCTTTTGGCGTTAAACCGATTTCTTTTCCATCAACAATAACACGATGGGCTTCATTATCAATTTTCAAATGAGGGAAGGTAATAATATCTCCTGGAGTTCCGCCTGTGCCTTCTTCAGAGTTTTGTTTTGCACGACGAAGAACTGCTTTTACCCGTAGTACTACTTCTCTTGGGCTAAAAGGTTTGACAATATAATCATCTGCACCAACTTCAAAACCTTGTACTCGGTTCGCTTCTTCTCCTTTAGCTGTTAACATAACAACTGGTGTCGCTTTATATTCTCTTAATTCACGACATACTTCAATTCCATCTTTACCTGGCATCATTAAATCAAGTAGGATTACTTCATAATTATTGTTCAGTGCCATGTCAAGTGCCTGATCCCCATCACTAGCCTCTTCAATACGATAGTTCTCACGTTCGAGATACATCTTAAGAAGTCGGCGAATCCGATCCTCATCATCCACAACAAGCACTCTAACTTGTTCACTCATAAGTATTCATCCCCTAACTCTCATTTACATACAGAATTAATTAATATAACTAATTGGAAGTTCCCGTACCCACATACGAAAACACGTATCATTTCCTATACCAAATTTCCTACGAATTAAATTATACATGTTTTTCACAAAACGCGCTATTAGAAAGTTTATTTAATAGAGAAAATTAGTTTATCTGTAGTATTATCATCGTTATTTTTTCTTACCAAATCTTGCTTCTGTCTTTAATTGTTTTACTTCATGATGAGATAACTCTCTTCGCTCACCAGCATTTAAGCCACGCAAGTTTAAAAAAGAATATTCTTCTCTTGAAAGTTTTTGCACTTCAAATCCGACTGCTTCAAACATTTTACGTACTTGACGATTCCGACCTTCATGAATAGTAATTTCTACAATTGCTTTATCTTTAGCTTTATCTGATGAGCGTACTTTCACTTTCGCTGGAGCAGTTTTACGGCCATCAATCACTACGCCACGCTCTAACGTCCGAATCACTTCTCTTTCCGGAATACCTTTTATTCGGGCGATATAGGTTTTAGAAATTTCATTTTTAGGGTGCATTAATAGATTAGCAAAATCCCCATCATTTGTCATTAACAATAAGCCCGATGTATCATAATCAAGTCTTCCAACTGGGTAAAGTCGTTCTGGAATATCTGTAAAATAATCCGCTACAGTCGTCCGTCCTTTATCATCTGTAACAGCCGATACAGTTCCTCTAGGCTTGTAAAATAAGAAATAGCGATGTTCTTCTTTTGTTAACTGAATTCCCTCCACTTCAATTCGTTCCGTTCCACTAACTTTAACACCTAATTCGGTTACTACTTTGCCATTTACTGTTACTTTTCCTTCTTTAATCAGTGTTTCTGCTTTTCTTCTAGAAGTAATACCTGCATTTGCAATTACCTTTTGTAAACGTTCCATCTTTATTTCCCCTCCTGTTCTTTATTTTGGTTAAACCGGTCAAAAAACAGGTCCATTTCGTTTTGGTCTGGTTCTTCTGTTTCTGAATCAGCAAGTTTTGGTAAATCATCTAAAGAATTAAGCCCAAATGCATCTAAAAACTCACTTGTAGTTATATATAATTTTGCTCGTCCAGCACCATCCACTCGTCCTTTATCTGTTACTAAACCTTTGGCAACTAATGTACGGATTGGTCCATCTGTTTGAACTCCACGCACTTCGTCTACTTCCATTCTTGTTACAGGTTGTCTATAAGCAATAATCGCCAATGTTTCTAGGGATGCTTGTGATAAAACAGTATTGCTTGGAACTTCCACTAATTTTCGCAAATATTCTGCATGCCCTTTTTTTGTGGCAAGTTGGAATGTTCCTGCTAGTTCTAGTAAAATAAGTCCTCGATCAGCATTTTCATTGTATCGCTCACTTAACAACTCTAATAAATTGAGTGCTTCAATATGCGTAATCTCCATAACTCCGGTTAATTGTTCTGTTGAAAGTCCTGCATCTCCTGCAGCAAAAAGTAAGCTCTCTAATATACCTATTTGTTCTTCTCTAGTCACGATAGTTCTTCCCCTTTACCTAACACATATAAATCGGCAAAACTTTCCACTTGTTCCACTTCTACTAATTTTCGTTTCATTAATTCTAAAAGAGCTAAAAATGTAACAACTAACTGTTCCTTCGTCCGTTCTTCAAATAACTCGTCAAAACGCAAGCGGTGGTTTGGTTGTTGTTGCAATCTCCCGATAACAGCGTCCATTCGGTCATCTATCGAAATTTCTTGGGTTGTAATTCTTGTATGCAGTGGTTTGTTTAATTTTTTGCGTCGTAACATTTTATTAAAAGCACTTAACATGTCATTCAGCGATACATCTAGTTCAGCCACATGGGAACCATCCTCATATTCAGCAAGATCCATTGGTGGCTTGCTGAAATAAAAGCTCCGTTCTGCTTCTTTTTCTTTTAATTCTTTTGCTGCCTCTTTAAAACGTTTATATTCCATTAATTTCTCCACTAGAGCATCTCGTGGATCTTCTTCTTCTACTAGTGTATCATAATCAATTTCTAATTCCTGTTTTGGAAGAAGCATTTTACTTTTTATCGCAAGCAAAGTGGCTGCCATTACTAAATATTCACTAGCTACATCTAGTTCCATTTCTTGCATAGTGTGAACAAATTCCATATATTGGTCTGTAATCTCAGCCATTGGAATATCATATATATCCACTTCTAACTGCCCGATTAGATGCAGAAGTAAATCTAGCGGTCCTTCAAATGCCTCTACCTTAAAATTCATTTCTACCATATTTGTCCCGCCCTACTATAATGAAAGATCATTTTGCACTAAATTCTCGTATGTTTCGCGAGCCACTACTAATTTATCTACGCCATTCTCTACAAAAACTACAGGAGGTCTAGGGATACGATTATAATTACTAGCCATTGCATAACCATATGCTCCGGTGCAAAAAACTGCTAAAACTTCTCCAGCATTCGATTTTGGTAGTGGTAAATCCCAAATCAGCATATCGCCAGACTCACAACATTTCCCTGCAATAGCAACAGTTTCTTCCGCTTCTTTCTCTGGACTTGCCGCAAGTACTGCATCATAATGCGCGTCATATAAAGCTGGACGAATATTATCAGACATACCGCCATCAACGGCTACATAATTCCTAATACCCGGTACTTCCTTTTTAGAACCAACTTTATAAAGTGTTGTTCCAGCTTCCCCAACTAAAGAACGACCAGGTTCAATCCATATTTCTGGAATAGCAATATCATTTGTATTTGCAACATCCTTTACTTCTTCCATGATTTGGCGGACATATTCGCTTGGTTCTAATGGTTCGTCTTCTGCAGTATAACGAACTCCAAAGCCGCCTCCAAGGTTAAGTACTTTGGAATCAAAGCCGAGTGTTTGATGCCATTCAACTAATTTATCCATAATTCGACGGGCTGCTAATTTAAACCCAGTTGTTTCAAAAATTTGTGAACCAATATGGCAATGTAAACCAATTAAGTCAAAAGCCTCACTTGCTCCAAGAACTTGCTTAATAGCTAGTTCCGCTTGCCCATTTGTTAATCCAAACCCAAATTTCGAGTCATCTTGTCCCGTTAAAATATAGTCATGCGTATGTGCTTCAATACCTGGTGTAACTCGAATTAACACAGATGCTTTCTCATTTCTTTCTATTAATATATCTTCTAATAAACTAATTTCATAATAATTATCCAAAACAAAGCAACCAATGCCATAATCAAGCGCCATATGGATTTCTTCAGCACTTTTGTTATTACCATGAAAGTGAATACGTTCTGCTGGAAATCCAGCTTTAATGGCTGTATATAGTTCTCCGCCAGATACTACATCCAGTGATAACCCTTCTTCTGCCATCAACTGATATATCGCAACAGCAGAAAAAGCCTTGCTGGCATATGCAACTTGTGCCTTCACACCAAGATTTTCAAATGTTTTTTTAAATCCTCTTGCACGGTCTCGGATTAGCGCCACATCATAAACATAAAGCGGTGTGCCATATTTTTCGGCCAGCTTTAAAGTGTCCACCCCTCCAATTTCGAGATGTCCTTCTGCATTTACATTCATTGTTCCTAGCCGTTCAAACGTCACGCCAATCCCACCTTTACATTACAGATTTTTAAAAGTTCTTTTATATAGTAGCACACTAAGAAGCCGAGCGACAATAACTATCTAAAAATAATATCAAATCCATGAAAAAAGTTCAGCTGATTTCAATATCTTCTTGTCTCAGAAAATAACGAAATCAGCTGAACTTGTACAACCAATTACTTTAAGAAATTTTAGCAACAATCGCTTTTACATATTGTAAAAATGTGCTACGAACTCGTTCTGTTGTTTCAATAACTTCCTCATGTGAAAGTGGTTGGTCTAAAATCCCAGCTGCCATATTAGTAATGCAAGAAATGCCTAGAACGCGTAGTCCAGCATGGTTCGCAATAATTACTTCTGGTACTGTTGACATTCCAACTGCATCTGCTCCAAGTGTGCGCATCATTTGGATTTCTGCAGGTGTTTCATAGGTTGGACCGCTAAATCCAGCATAAACGCCTTCACAAATGGTTAAATCAAGCTCTTGCGCAATTAATCTAGCTTCGACACGTAAATCTAAGTTATACGCTTCCGACATATCTGGGAAGCGAGGTCCAAAATGACTATCATTTGGCCCAATAAGCGGACTTGTTCCAGTAAAGTTAATGTGGTCTGAAATTAGCATCAAGTCTCCCGCAGAAAACAGTTCGTTTACACCGCCAGCCGCATTAGTTACAATCAGCACTTCAACGCCTAACTCTTTCATTACTCGAACTGGAAAAGTAACTTCTTGCATCGAATACCCTTCATAAAAATGGAAGCGTCCTTGCATCGCAACTACTTCTTTATGCTCTAATTCACCAAAAACAAATTGTCCAGCATGTCCTTCTACTGTGGAAACTGGAAAATGAGGAATTTCACTATAAGAAAGTTTTGTTGGTTGTGTAATTTCATCCGCTAACACTCCTAATCCAGACCCTAAAATTAATCCGATTTTTGGTGTTCCAGTGTAACTTTCTCTAATTTTTGTAACTGCTTCATTTACTTTTTCTAAACTCATGCTTGTTCCTCCTTTTTCCTATTTCAAGTCTGCTAAGAAACTTTTTCCGTATTCAGGCATTTTTACATCAAAATTGTCTGCAACTGTTGCACCAAGATCGGCAAAAGTTTTTCGTAATTCTAGTTCTGAACCGCCATTTTTAAAGCGAGGTGAGTACACTAGTAATGGAACAAATTCGCGTGTATGATCTGTACCAGTATAGGTTGGGTCATTTCCGTGATCAGCAGTAATAATCAACAAATCATCCGTTGTTAGTTTTTCCATTACTTCTTCTAAACGACCATCAAAGTCTACTAATGCATCCGCATAACCTTGTGGATCACGACGATGACCAAATAGCGCATCAAAGTCTACTAAGTTAAGGAAACTCATTCCATTAAAGTCTTTGTCGAGAGTAGAAATAAATTGATCCATTCCGTCCATATTGGATTTCGTACGAATAGATTCCGTCACACCTTCGCCATCGAAAATATCAGAAATTTTCCCAATCGCAATGACATCTTTACCACCGTCTTTAAGTGCATCCATCACAGTTGGTTTAAATGGTTTTAGCGCATAGTCATGACGATTTGGTGTTCTTACAAATGCTCCAGGTTCTCCAACAAAAGGTCGCGCAATAATCCGACCAAGCATATATGGGTCATCTAAAGTAATCTCACGACAGAATTCGCAAATTTCGTATAGTTCTTCAAGCGGAACCACCTCTTCATGAGCCGCAATTTGCAGCACTGAATCAGCAGATGTATAAACGATTAAAGCTCCTGTTTTCACATGTTCTTCGCCAAGCTCAGCCATAATTTCTGTGCCGCTAGCAGGTTTATTACCAATTACTTTGCGACCTGTTTTTGCTTCGATTTGGTTAATTAATTCAGCTGGAAAGCCATCAGGAAAAACGCGGAATGGCGTATCAATATATAGTCCCATAATTTCCCAGTGACCTGTCATCGTATCTTTCCCATTAGAAGCCTCTTGCATTTTTGTATAGTATGCAAGTGGTTTTTCTGCTTTTTTAATTCCTTCTATTTCACGAATATTTGATAAGCCAAGTTTGCCCATTTCTGGCATTTTTAATCCGCCAACAAATTTCGCAATATGACCAAATGTATCTACATCAAAATCACCGAATTCTGCTGCATCTGGGGCTTCCCCGATACCAACTGAATCCATTACAACTACATGTACTCGTTTAAATTTATCTGGCATATTTACTCATCCTTTTCCATTATATTTTTAAGCACGCGGGTGAAATTGTTTGTATACATCTTTTAACCGCAGCTTGGTTACATGGGTATAAATTTGTGTAGTGGAGATATCCGCATGGCCAAGAAGTTCTTGTACTGAACGGAGATCCGCCCCATTTTCAAGTAAGTGTGTGGCAAATGAATGGCGCAAAGTATGCGGTGTAATCGGCTTTTCAATTCCCGACGCTTTCGCAATACCTTTTAATATTTTCCAAAATCCTTGTCTCGTAAGTCCTTGACCATGATGGTTTAAAAACACAAAATCATTGCGGTATTTCGGCTTTCTAAGTTTCGGTCTTGCTTCCTCTAAATACTTTTCTAACACATTGGTTGCGGTTTTTCCAAGTGGAATGATTCTTTCTTTATCCCCTTTACCAATGGTTTGAATAAAGCCCATTTGTAAATGTAAATCATCCATTTTAAGCTGCACGAGTTCAGTCACACGAAGCCCCGTTGCATATAAAATTTCCATCATCGCTTGGTCTCTAAGCCCGAGCGGTGTACTTATATCTGAGGAACGAAGCAATAATTCTACATCATCTAAATTTAATACTTTTGGCAACCCTTGCGCTTGTTTTGGTGTTTCAATTTGAATCATTGGGTCGTGGGACATTTTCCCATCATGCATTAAGTAATGAAAAAAAGACCGCAACGAAGCAATATATCTTGCAACGCTTCTTGCTGATTTTCCTTCTTTTCGCGCAAACGCCATAAATCCAACGATATCGCTTCTTTTAAGAGTGTTTGGATCAGTAAAATTACTCGCTGTATTCATATAAGAAACAAAATAATGTATATCCCGTTCGTAAGCTTTTATCGTATTCTGTGATAAGCCCTTCTCTACAATTAAAAAATGTAAAAAATCATCTATTAAATCATTCATAAGCGTTTCCTCCACAAGTCCTATTCTAACACGTTCCGCTTCAAGTGAAAACGTTTAAGCGATGAAAAAAACATGTAATACTTTTCGCACAATTCAGTCCACCTTTTTTCACAAAAAAAGTTTGAGACAAATTATCTCAAACTCACTTAACCATTATTCTTTTTGATTTTTGTCTGCACTCGGCACATACACCTTGAAAAGTTAGACGATGATCTTTTACAAGAAAATGCCATTTTGATTCAATTATTTTTTCTACATCTTCTAATAAATCTTCTTGGATTTCCTCTACGGAACCACATTCTAAACAAACAAGATGATGATGGAAATGCTTGGCGCCTTCTTGTCGTAAATCATAACGAGATACACCATCACCAAAGTTAATTTTATCTACTACACGAAGCTCTGTTAATAGCTCTAATGTTCTATAAACCGTTGCAAGTCCAGTATCAGGCGCAATATCTTTTACACGCAAGAAAACTTCCTCTGCACTTAAATGATCTTTTTCATTTTCAAGTAAAACGCGAACAGTTGCCTCTCGTTGTGGAGTTAATTTATAACTAGCATCATGAAGTTGTGCTTTAATGCGTCCAATACGCCCTTCCATTCTGGTTCCTCCCTTAGTTGCAATAACAAGTTGTCTTTCTAAATTATCATCATTATCATTTAACAATAAATACAGTTTATAATAATTATAAATAAAATGCAAGCTTGGAAATCCTTTTCCAACCTATTAAATCCCTCGTATTCAATTCCTATTGCTTATGTTTACTAACATATCACAAAAGCAATAGGCTGTCTACAATCATTATCAATTACTATAAAATTTCTCGTTATTTATAATAATTCTTATTTAGCTTTAGCAAGAAGAAATAAGAAATACGGGGCACCAATAACTGCCACGACAATACCAGCAAATATTTCGGAAGGTTGAATAATTAAACGTCCAATTGTATCCGCTAAAAGTAATAATAAGCCGCCAGCAAGTGCAGATGTCACCATTACAAAACGATGCGCTGAACCGACTAATCTCCTAGCAATATGCGGTCCAATTAGTCCAATAAACGCTATCCCACCACTAACAGAGACACAAGCTGCAGCAAGACCAACTGCGACAATTAATAGAAGAAATTTTTCTCGTTCGACACGAACACCAAGTCCAGTTGCTACTTGATCACCGAAAGAAAGAACATCTAGTGTCTTCACTTTCATAAAAGCAATCGCACCTAAAACGATCAACCAGGGTAAAAGCGCATAAACATATTGCCAACTAGATGCCCAGATATTTCCCGCCATCCATTCTGCATACCGTTGATAATTTTGTGGATCCAGTCGAATACTTAAAAGTGTAATCAGTGCTGCAATTGCCGCCGCAACAGCAATCCCAGTTAAAAGTAAGCGATTAGGCAGCAAACCTTCTTTTCGACTATAAGAAAGACCATACACGACAAACGCAGTCAAAATCGCACCAATAAACCCGATAAATGGCATAAATAAAACAGGCACTTCCATGGTTGAAGGGAAGAAAGAAATATAAAGCATAACCGCTAAACCAGCACCATTATTTATCCCTAAAATTCCTGGATCAGCAAGTCCATTTCCAGAAATACCTTGTAAAATTGTTCCCGAAACAGCTAAACCAGCGCCAACCAAAAGAGCAATAACAATTCTTGGCAACCGAAACTCTGTCACGATAAGTTGAGTGCCTGGGTCCGCCATCCCAAAGAATGACTTTATTACTTCTAAAAATGGTAATTTAGAATAACCCGCATTGACACTATATGTAAATATAATAAAAATAAATAAACTTAAAATAATAATAGTCCATATCCGCTGTGATTTTTTCCTTTTTTCTGCTGCAGTCATATACATTATAAGTTCCTCCTTTCTTTACGAGCAATATAAAGGAAGAAAGGAACTCCAATTAAAGCGAAAACTACACTAATTGGTGTTTCATAGGGCGGGTTAATCGTTCTTGCTACAATATCAGCAACCAGTGTTAAAAACGCCCCAACAACTGCTGAGCAAGGAATAATCCACCGATAGTCTACCCCTACTAAATAGCGGACCAAATGAGGCACAATTAAACCAATAAATCCAACCGGACCAACTACAGATACAGCTAAGCCCGCTAAAACAAGCACGACGACCATGGAAGCAATTTTAACTAAGGTCGTTTTTTCGCCAAGACCAATTGCAATATCATCGCCTAAACTTAAAATGGTAATAGACTTACTTAAAAGTAGTGCTACAATTAATGCGCCCAGTAACCATGGCCAAATTGCCTCAAGTTGACCCCATTTCACACCAGCAACTCCACCAGCATACCAAAATGCCAAATCCTGACTTAATTTAAAGTAAATCGCAATCCCCTCACTCAACGCAGTCAAAAGCGAACTAACCGCTGCCCCAGCAAGTACTAATCGTGTTGGTGACATGGCACTACCTGCAATGGAACTAACACCAAACACCATAAACGCCCCAATTGCCGCTCCAACAAAAGAAAAAATTATTAACGAATTATAACTAAGACCTGGCATAAAAGCAAAACAAATTGCTACCATAAAAGTAGAACCAGCATTTAGTCCTAAAAGTCCAGAGTCAGCAAGCGGATTCCTTGTAATTCCTTGCATAATGGCCCCTGCCACGGCAAATGCGGCACCAATTGCCATATCAGCAATTACCCTTGGAACACGCAAACTCCGTATAATCTGATGTTCTGTTTCTGAGCTATTATAATGAAAGAGCGCATCCCAGACAGTACTTAATTGAATATCTGCCGCTCCAACTGCAATGCCAAATAGCGCCATAATAAGGAGCGCTACAAGCCCAGCTGTAAGTATAATAATAGCAACAGCTGGTCTTGTGTTCATTTTTAACTGTTTTGACTTATCCATCTGCACAAATTCCTTCCATTTGATATCTCTGCTCGTTTTAGGTGATAATAATTATCAATCGCAAAGAAAATTATATCAATTTACCTCGCTAATCGCAATATTTAGTTGGAATCAAGTAATTTATCTACTATAATATCTAGCTGACCTTCAACGGCTAAAGGATCATAATAAAACATTGTATCAAAATCCATTTGGTAAACATTTCCTGCTTTATAGGTAGGTAAGTTTTTCCAAATTGGCGAATTCGTTAATTCTTGTAGTGTTTTTTCACCATCTTTCGCATCGCTAGAGGAATTCTTTGTTATAAACATTCGATCTGCTGCATATTCAGGTAGAACTTCTAATGAAATCTTCTGCCAATCTTGACCGTCTAATACATCTTTTTTAATTTTTGCTGGTGCATTTAGTTCAAGGGCGTTATAAATTGCTTGACCACCACGTCCCATATTTTGACCCATAACGTAAAAATCTTTATCTTGGACCTCATAAATACCAATAGTTTCATCCGCATCAAGTTTTCCAGCTAATTTTGCTTTTGCGGCTTTAGCCTTTTGATGAAAACTATCAATCCATGCCTCTCCAGCTTTTTTTTCACCAACTAAATCAGCAATCTGGCGTACATCTTCTTCTACTGTTTTAGAAGTTGCATATGGAATTAAAACAGTTGGCGCAATTTTAGACATTTGTTCGAACTCATCTTCTTTTGAAACAACAATTAAATCTGGTTTTAATTCTGCTACTTTTTCCGCAGAAACAGGATCACCGATGTCTTCTATCCCAGCTATCTTTCCTTTAAGAAATGGGTTTTCCAATTGTTTTTCTCTGGCACCAACTGGTTTTAAACCAAGTAAGACAATATTTCCTAAGTATTCTGAAGCAACTATCCGTTTTGGATGCGCTGGTATTTCGACTTTTTCACCATTCGTCATTGTATAAGTACGCATTTCGACTTTTTCATTATCGGCTGATTTATTATTTCCACAAGCACCCATAACTACTACAGTTAAAAGCACCAATAGTAACAAACTAATTCTTTTTTTCAATATACTTCCCCCTTGTAATTGATAATATTTCTCAATTAGTATAGCGAAATATTTCATTTGATGCAACTTGTTTTATTGACTAAGACTTGCATTTTTGTTAGAAAAACTCTATACTTAAGCATTGAGAATGATTATCATTTTAATTGAAATTGGAGCGATAAAAATGAAAGACTTGCATACCGATAATCTACAAATTTCCTACGATAAACGAATCATTGTGGATGGTTTAGATATAGCCATTCCATCAAATAAAATAACTGCTCTTGTTGGAGCAAATGGTTCTGGGAAGTCCACTATATTAAAAACAATGTCCCGATTAATGAAACCAAGTCAAGGTGCGGTGTATTTAGACGGTAAAAGCATTCATAGTCAGCCAACCAAAGAAATCGCCAAGCAGTTAGCAATTTTACCTCAAAACCCTTCTGCTCCAGATGGTTTAACGGTTTTCGAATTAATTTCTTATGGCCGTTCTCCTCATCAAAGCAGTTTTAAATCCATTACTGCAAAAGATCGAGAAATTATTTTCTGGTCGCTAAGAGTAACCAATTTAACCGAGTTTGCGGATCGTCCGATTGATAGTTTGTCAGGTGGACAGCGCCAAAGAGCTTGGATTGCAATGGCCCTTGCTCAAGAGACAGATGTTTTATTTTTAGATGAACCAACGACCTTCTTAGATATGACGCACCAATTAGATGTATTAAATTTACTCAAACAATTAAACCAATCAGAAAACCGCACGATTGTTATGGTTGTACATGACTTAAATCATGCATCGCGATACGCACATCACATGATTGCAATTAAAGCGGGACAAGTAGTAGCTGAAGGAACGCCGGTTAGTGTAATGACCGAAGAAACATTGGAAGATGTCTTTAATATCAAAGCCGATATTTTAATTGATCCACGAAGCGGTGTCCCTCTTTGCCTGCCTTATGAAACTTGTAATGGTTGTGAAATTGTAAAGGAGCTTGATTCAATTGCCAAATGATCTCTATGATGTGACCATTATCGGTGCAGGGCCTATTGGTCTTTTTGCTGCTTTTTATAGCGGTCTTCGGTCCATGAAGACGAAAATTATCGATGCCGAACCAGCTGTTGGTGGCAAAGTGCGTTATTTTTTCCCTGAAAAGATTATTCGTGATATTGGCGGAATCCCTGCTATTACTGGTGCGGATCTGATAGCTAATTTAAAAGAACAAGCAGAGACTTTCCATCCAACCATTGTCTGTAATGAGCGTGTAGTAGAAGTTACTAAGCTATCTAATGGCACTTTTCAATTAACTACTCAAAATGGGACAATCCATTTTTCTAAAACGATTGTTATCGCGACAGGTAGTGGTACTTTTGAAGTTAATCGCTTAGACGCTTTACATGCTGAAAATTTTCCTGACGCTATTTTCTATGATGTTAAAAATCTGGAACAGTTTCGTGACAAAGTTGTCGCTGTTTCTGGTGGCGGAAATTCTGCAATTGATTGGGCGCATACATTAGAGCCTATTGCAAAAGAAGTTCATTTAATCTATCGTGGGGAAGATTTTAAAGCACATGAGGAGCGTGTAAAAGCCTTAAAAAGTTCCCGTGTTCAAATTCATATCCATCATGAAATGAGCGCTTTATTTGGAATTAACGACCGATTAACTGCTACAACACTTTACTGCAATCAAACAAACAGCACTAAAACTATTCCAACAGATGCCCTTTTTATCAATCATGGTGTTAAAGTAGATTTAGGAACAATGGCTGAATGGGGCTTTACATTAACAGATTTTGGCATTCTTGTTGATGATGAAATGAAAACAACGATTCCAGGAATTTTTGCTTGCGGAGATAGTGCTGCTTACCCGAGAAAAATTCGTATTATCGCAGCTGGCTTACATGAGGGTCCGATAGCAATTAATAGCGCAAAAAAATATTTAGAACCAAATGCTGCTGATGAAGCAATGATTAGTACGCATCACGAGAAATTTATTCATTAGTATTTTCATGATAGTTAGCATCATTTGAAATCAAAAAAGCATTCCATTATTTAAAACGGAATGCTTTTTGCTTCATTCTCCACCAATTAAGCGATTTACTTCTTATTTTTTCACTATAAGATAACTAAGTCCGAGTTTAATTTACATCGCACGACTGATAACATCTATTTTCTAAATATGGTATGATAAGGACAAATAAAGTACACTTTCTAAAACATAAAAACCCTTCAACTTGCCTAGTTACGAGATACTAAATATACTTAACTAGTAGATTGCTTGCAGTATCATTTGTTTTTAGAAAAATATACCTAGAAAAGCGGACCTTTCAAACAGGTACTTAAAGGAGAAGATGTATAATGACCGTTTTTAAAAAAATATTAGCATTCACTGGTTCCATTTTACTTGTCATTATTTTGGGTGGTATTCTTACTTCCATTATCCAAAGTGGCTTGATAATTGCAGCAATCACAATAGCTGTTGCAGCTGTCCTATTTTTCTTTTCATCCAAAGCTGGGGATCGCGCACAAATGATTGCCACTGGGTTAACTAAAAAAGAATATAAATATATTCGCACCAACTTAGAAGAAGCTCGTGTGAAAATAATCCGCCTTCAAAAAATCATGACACAAAATAAGGCTCTCTATTCTTTCCAAGAGCGCAATAAAACACTTTTACTTACAAAACGGATTTACGGTATCGTAAAAGAAGAACCAAAGCGTTTTTATGAAGCAGAAGATTTCTTTTTCTCCCACCTTGATTCTTTGGTAGAGCTTACGGAAAAATATGCTTTCTTAGAAAAACAACCTGTCAAAGACAAAAAAATCTACCAAACACTTTCTGATACGCGCACACTTTTAAATGATTTAAGTCGTGTTATTGAAAAGGATTTATTTACGCTCTTAAATCAAGATGTAAACAACCTTGATTTCGAATTAGAAGTAGCTAAAAACTCCATTTCCAAACAGAAAAAGAAACTCGAAAGGGGTACAAAAGATGACCGAGAAAAAGCCAAGTGAAGAAACGAATGAATTAAAAGACTTAGTAATTGAAAAAGAATTTAACCAGACGTTAGATGATCTTCTTGCTAACCCTTTTGGAACGGATGGTGCATCTGCAGCAAGTATTGTTAATAACGAAACAGATGCAGCTCCTCGTTTAGTAGATATGCTAACGGAAACAAACAAAAAACAAGCACTCGAATTATCGAAACAAATAGAACCAGGTAACCAAGCTGCAATTCTTGGATACGGTGCGCCTGCTCAAGCTAAACTACATGACTTTTCGCATTCAATGCTTGCTCATGTGCAAAAACAAGATGTTGGTCCAATTGGAGATATTATTAGTGATTTAATGTATCGCCTACAAGAAGCAGATCCCGACGAATTAGCTGCTCGCAACAAAAATGTTTTCACAAAAATGTTCCACCGAGTAAAACAATCCATCAATGAAATTACTTCTAAATATCAAAAAATTGGTACCCAAATAGACCGCATCGCGTTGAAACTGGAACACTCCAAAAAGCGTTTAATAGAAGATAATTCTTTCTTAGAACAACTTTATGATAAAAATAAAGATTATTTCCAAGCACTTAATATTTATATTGCTGCTGGAGAATTGAAATTAGAAGAGATTAATACGAAAATGCTCCCAGAACTTCGCAAAAAAGCCGAGCAAACTGGGGACCAAATGGATTATCAAGAAGTAAATGACTTAACGCAATTTGCAGATCGACTTGATAAACGGGTGTATGATTTACGATTAAGTCGTCAAATTACCATCCAACAAGCTCCGCAAATCCGCTTAATTCAAAATACAAACCAAGCACTTGCAGAAAAAATCCAGTCATCCATTATGACTGCCATTCCATTATGGAAAAACCAAGTAGCCATAGCGCTTACCCTACTTCGTCAACAACAAGCTGTAGCAGCTCAACGTCAAGTTTCTGAAACAACTAATGAGCTGTTAAAACGAAATGCTGATATGTTAAAAACAAATGCTATCGAAACAGCACGCGAAAATGAAAGGGGTATTGTCGACATCGAAACCCTAAAAGAAACACAATCTAGCTTAATTGAAACCTTACAAGAAACGCTTAAAATCCAACAAGAAGGCCGTGCTAAACGTGCCGTAGCAGAAAAAGAACTTGTAACTATGGAACAAGAACTAAAAGAACGTTTACTTGAAATGAAATAATGAAACATTGCTAACGTAAAAACCACTCCTTTTTAAGAAGTGGTTTTTGTGTTATTTAGTGAAATATTCATAGCCTTCTAAAACAAGTTCTGCCATTTTATTAGCAAAAATCCGCTCCATTTCTTTACCCTTTTCTTCTGTAGCAAGACTTGCATCTCCGTATACCCCACTCTTACTCAAGTCTCCTAACGAAATAGTTGTTTTTCCATACAATACAGGTTTTTCTGGATACTCTTTTACTGCTTTATCCATTGTCACTAGTTCTTTTTTAGTTGCTAGCATAAGAGAAGTTTCAAACTCACATGCATGAATCATTCCATACCAAGGTTCTGACTCACAATTCGTTGCCATTACCTCTGAAAGTGACGGATAGAATAAATACAGGACAGGCATATCTAGTTCATCCGCTAATTCACGAACAGCATACTTCATAGAGCTATTATTCGAATCGTGTCCATTTATTAGTACAAGCATTTTTACGCCATATCTTGACACACTATGCGCTACATCTTTAATAATAGCTTCTACATGATGCTGCTGAATAGAGATTGTTCCTGGAATATCCCGCCACACCCATGAATACCCAAATGGCATAGTCGGAATAACTACTGCACCTGTTTTTTCAGAAACTAAGCTAGCAAGGTTTTCTGCTAAAAAAATATCTACCCCGAGTGGCAAATGATGTCCATGTTGTTCAGTCGCTCCAAGTGGTAAAATGGCTACAGGAAAATCCGCTAATGCTTGTTGTACCTCATCTCGCGTCATATTAATTATTTTTTTGGCTGATTGCGTCATTACTCATCCATCCTATCTTTGAAAAGCTTTTGCATTTGCTCTTATTTTGTCCAGCATTTCCCTTGTTGCCCCGCGAGGAACAAGTTCACTCCCAATAGCATAAGAGTCACACCCTGCTGCTGCGTATTCTTCCTTATTTCTCGCATTTACTCCACCAACTGCCATTAAATGGATATCTGGAAATGGTCCTCTTAAACTTTTAACGTAGGTTGGTCCAAGCTCTCCAGCTGGAAACAATTTAAAAATTTCGACGCCTAATTGTAACCCTTCAACAATTTCTCCCGGTGAAAAAACTCCTGGAAAAATGGCTATTCCTTGCCGTTTGCTTTCTTTAATTATATTTTTCTCAAAACCCGGTGTAATAATAAATGTCGCGCCTGCTTGTTGCACTTTTTTTATTTGTTCTAGATAGACAACGGTACCTGCTCCAAGTGTTAATTGTTCTTTTGAATAGTGTCGGCTTAATGCTTCTAGACACCCTAACCCCTTTGCTTCATTACTAAGCGAAACCTCAAGCTTTGTAATCCCCTCATCTATTAAAACTTCCACAATGGGAATGATATCCACTAGGTCCACATCACGAATTATGGCCATGATTTCATTTTTTTCGATGGTTATCAAACGTATCCCCTCCTTTAAAATTTTGCTAACCAATTAGCTGGGTTTTCATAAAAAATTGCGTTAATCTCTTTTTCACTAACACCCTCTTCTAATAATCTAGGAATAAATTTAGTTTTTATATAACGGAAACCTGGTCCTCCGCCATAAGCATGCAGATAACTTTTTCTCCCCATATCACCAGAAACAAGTAGTTTATCTCCAAAGCCATGTTCAAGCATATTTTTCACTAAATCAACCCGTGTGCTATCTGGATAATATTTTACTTTGCCACACCCATCAAATTGTACATAAGCACCTTTTTCAGCGAGTTTTAAATGATAGTATGGGTCGGCATTACGATCACTATGCCCAACTGCAACCAATTCTAAATTAACACCTTCTTCTTCTAAAATGGCTAACATCTCTTGTCCCATTGTTCCAGCTTCTGTATGCAACCAGATAGGCGCGCCGGTTTCTTTTTGTGCCCAAGCAACCGCACGAGTTACTTTTTCTTCTAAAGGATGAATCAAATTGTACCAAGAACCAGATTTTAAAATTCCTGCTCTAGCATCTGACCCATCCATTCCTTTTTCAATATCATGAATTAATCGATCGGTAATTTGTTGGATGGATTCTTCTCGTACCCAATCTGGAAAATAAATATGCTTATTAAATCCGGTTACACCTAAAACATTGACCCCCGACTCTTCGGACATGGATTTTAATTTATTCCCATCGCGGCCGTAATCAAGCGTCGAAGCATCTACTAATGTTTTTCCACCAATGGAATAAAATGTTTTTAATTCCTCTAAAGATGCAGCATAATTTGTTAACTCAAAATCACGATCTTTTTGAACTGGGGGTGGGCAACACCATAAATGTTCATGTGAATACGTAAACCCCAAGCTTTCTTTAGAAATATCACCAAGTACTGTTCTGATTTTCTTTTCCATTCTAATCCATCTCCTTTAATATTTTAAAGCGCAATACCAAACAATACTCCGATTAGGCGAATAATTACTATAACGATAATTGCATCTGTTGAGGCAAACCATAGCCCTTGAATACCATAACCGTCTAATCCTAAAATTGGGTAAGCAATTGCAACAATCATTTGGAAAACAAATCCAAGTAAAAAACCAGCAATAATCGCTCCACGTCTTCCTCCCATAGCATTACCAAATACTCCAGCTGCACCTCCCATAAAGAACAACCCAATTACTGAAGGTAGTACTACAACTGGCATCATTGTCGAAATCAATGTTGCTCCAAGTCCACCAACTACTGCACATAAAAAGCCAATCGTTGTTGCTGTTGGTGCAAATGAGTAAAAAATGGGTACATCTAGTGCAGGAATTGCTCCAGGAACAATTTTTTCGCTAATCCCTTTAAATGCTGGAACGAGCTCACCTAAAAACATTCGTACACCTTGAAGTAGTATTAATATTCCGACAACAAAAGTAAATGCTTGCAATATTGCGAATAATACATCGCTTTGTGTCCCTGCTAATTCTTTCATTACAGGCTCATCTACAAAGAAGGAAGTGAAAATGTAAATTACCGCCATCACAATTCCCATTAATACGGACATTTCCTTTAAAAAGTCTAATTTCTTTGGTACTTTTATATCTTCCGTAGATTTTGCTTTATTTCCAAATTTACCACCAATCCACCCTGTTGACCATACTAGTGAACTTCCCCAGAAACCAAATCCGACATTATCATTACCAGTTACTTTACGAACAAATGGTTGAGCTAAGGTAGGGAAGACAATGCTTGAAATCCCTTGAGCAATGGAACCGAATAGAATTATTTGCCAGCTGCTAAAGCCCATTTGATCAAATACGATTGCCATAGTAGCCGCAAATGAAAACATCATATGACCAGTTAAAAAGATATATTTCCATCTAGTCGTTCGAGCAAGAATAACATTAATAATAAAACCAAATACGAGAATTAAAGATGTTTCTGTTCCTAAAACTTGCTGTACTGCGGCAGCAATTGCATTATCTTCTGCAACCACCCCTTTTAATTGGAAGGCATTTTCAAACATTGTACTAAAAGGAATTAAACTCCCAACAATAATTGCTGATCCTTGTTGTAACATAATAAAGCCAAAAATAGTTTTAAGTGTTCCTTTGATAATATCCGAGCTTGTTTTTCGTAAAGCAATTAATCCAATGGCTGCGATGATTCCTAATATAAATGCTGGTGTAGATAAAATTTCTGTGATGAAAGTGAGCATCGTAATCCTCCTTTTTTATGAAGCAAAATATAGTTTTATAATAGGTAACACTTTTTCTTCAATTTCTTTTTTATCAAGAATGTTGATAATCGGGATAACTTTTGCTGATTCACCTGCTAATTCTGCAGCTATTTCACTGGAAGCAACAATCGCATCGCAAGTCCTTCCTTTGGCACTACTTAAATCAGTGGCCTCTCCGTCTACTTTATAACCGTGTTTTTTCGCCATATCTTGAATTTCCATCAATAACATCAAACTTGTTCCAAAACCCATTCCACAAACTGTTAAAATTTCCATAAACTTAATCCTCCTTTTTAATGGTATGTAATATTTCAACTTTGTTATCACTTGTCATAAGCAGCTTTAATTTTTCTTCATTTGTTAAAACTCTGCTTAATGCTTGTAACATTTTAATATGGAAATTTGTATCCACGCCACCGATAGCAATGACTAATTTAACATCATCGTTTTCTGGATGACCAAACTTAAGGGGATTTTTTAAGCGAACAATTGACATACATTGTTTAGTTACACCATGTTCTGGTCTAGCATGTGGGATTGCAATGTGCGGCGCGAGTACAATGTAGGGTCCAAGTGTTTGATAACTTTCAACCATCGCATCCACATAGCTAGGTAAAGCGCTTTCACTTTTTACTAAGAGATGTCCAGCAGCTCTTATGGCTTCTACTGGGCTATCAACTTCAATATCCAACTCCATTTGTTCTAAAGTAATTGGCAACATCCTTTTTCCTCCTTTATTAAATAATATGTTTTTTTGTACGACCTTCAAGTTCGGCTAAATATTGATAACGATCTCCACGTGCTACCATATCAACAACTTCAGTTGGGATGTTCCCTTTCATATAGGAAGTACGTCGAACATGTAAAACAGCGGAATCTTCCGGAATTACTAGCAAAGCAGATTCGATTGGGTTAGATAATCTTGCAGTAATAATTTCATCTGCATGTACTAAACTTATATTGTAAATTTTTTCCAAATCATAGTAGAGAGAATCAGATCTTAATCCTGTTTCAATTAGACCAGGAACATATTTCGCGCGCAGATAATTAATCATGATGGCAACTGGTTCTCCGTCAATTTCTCGTACACGTCGAATGCATACCACTTGCTCATTTTTATCTAGTTGTAATGCAGCACGAATTTTCTTAGAAGGTGGCACAATCGAAATTTCTGTACTAATTGTTTTAGATTCTTTATGTTGTATCTTCATTTCTTCTGACCAACTAAAAATCCTTCCAAGCCCTTGCGTGGTCTTCGTTTGGCTTACAAAGGTCCCTTTTCCCTGTTGTTTATTTACGATTCCTTCATTTACTAGTTCTTCTATCGCTTTTCGAACGGTCATTCTACTAACTTGATACATCTTTTCAATTTCTGTTTCTGTTAAAAGTAAATCTCCTACAGACATATCTTGTTCGATTTTTTCTTGAAGTTCATTTTTTAATTGTACGTAAAGCGGTGTAGAAGCTGATTTGTTTAATTTTTTCATATAAGTTTCATTCCTCTCGAAAGGTTGTCTTTTGATTCATTATAACATTCATAATAAAATTTTCAATAAACATTATAACCTTTCGTTGGTTTCAGTGTATAACATCATGATGAATTAGTCAATATTTTTTTAAAGATTATAATGTATTAAATAAAAAAACAGAAAAGTGACTGCTTCACTTCTCTGTTTTATAGCCCTTCCAAGCGTAAGTTCTCGAAGTAAACTGGCTTGAGATTCGTTACGGTTAGACCGATCAAACGAATGCTTTCTTTGCCAGTATAGCTTTCTCTAAGTAGTAATGCTGCTGTTTGATAAATTTGCTGGGCGTCTTGAATATATTCATTTAAAGTTAATCGTTTTGTTATGGTTGTAAAATCACTATATCGTAATTTTAGTACTACCGTTTTACCATGCTTTTGTAGTTTCATCAGTCTTTCTTCTACTTTTTTAGCAAAAATCATTAAATTTTGTTCTAAAATGCGTTCATCTAAAACATTAAATTCAAAAGTTGTTTCTTTTCCTACAGATTTTCGGTCACGATGCGGATTTACAACATTATTAGAACGTCCTCGAACGTGACGATACAAATGATAGCCTTGCTTATGCAACTCACGGATTAAGTCCCATTCACTCCATTGTTTCAAGTCGAAACCTGTTTCAATGCCTAACCGATGAAGTTTTTCTGCTGTAACTTTACCAACTCCATAAAATTTAGTTACAGGAATTTTTTCTAAAAAAGCTTCTGCCTCACTAGGAGAAACGACCGTAATTCCTGCAGGTTTTTGATAGTCGGATGCGATTTTAGCAATAAATTTATTAAATGAAACGCCTGCTGATGCTGTTAATCCTAATTCACGATAAATTGTTCGTTGAATATCTTGAGCTATAAGTGTAGCGGATTTTATTCCTTTTTTATTTTCAGTTACGTCAAGATAAGCCTCATCCAGTGATAACGGCTCAATAATATCTGTGTATCTGGAAAATATTTCTCGAATTTGACTTGAAACTTCGACATAATGCTTCATATTGCCATGAATGAAAATACCATTAGGGCAAAGTTTTACTGCTTGTCGAGTAGGCATAGCAGAATGTACTCCGAATTTTCGTGCTTCATAAGAACAAGTGGATACTACGCCTCGTTTGTTTGGATCACCACCAATAATTAGTGGCTTTCCACGAAACTCTGGATGATCGCGTTGTTCTACAGATGCATAAAAAGCGTCCATATCAATATGAATAATTTTTCTACTTGTATCCATAACTGCACCTCTTTCTAGCAAAAACGAACAAGCGTTCTTATTGTAATTATAAACGTATTCTTTATTAATTACAAGTATAAAATCTTTGTTTTTTAACTTTTTAAGGCTTACTTCAAGCAGTGTTTAGTGAGGTTTCTTTACATAGAAAAACACTCTAACCATTAACTTGGTAGAATGTTTTTCTAATCAGCGCATTATTCATCTTGCGTTAATTTAAACGTATAGCTTGCCGGATATAAACTAAATCTTTCTGCACGATATGCCCAAGCTGATGTTGGGAAATCGGTGAGGTTCATTTTGAAAACAACAGTTCCTTTTTGGTTTACTTCTATTATGCTACTTTCTTTTCCATCCTTACGATGACCAAAGTTAATCAAATAATTACCTGTTGTCTCCATATATCGCGATCCACCAACAATTTCTGTCCAATATGCTTCACCCAACGATTCTCCATAAGAAAAGACTATTTCAACTTTTTTCGTTTTCTCATTGATACGATACTGCACGGCTTCACTATATTGACCAGATGCTTCTTTGTCTCCTCGTGTAACGACTACATTATTATCATAGAGCAAAATATCTACTGTTGTTGAATTATCGTCTTGGTCAGGTAAAATTTCTACTGCGTGTTGACCTGCGGGGTATTTAAAATCTGTCCCAGTTGAATCAAGTAAATATTTTTTATAAGCATCTGGCCAACCTGTTTTATCAGAAAGAATCCATTTGATTGCCGTTGTTTCGTAATCGAGTTTCATTACAGTGTCTTGATTTCGACTGGAAATAACAATGCTATCATCACTCTCGTCATACCAAATGGCGTTTTGATGGAACCAATCTACTTTCCCATCAGAACGAGCTTTATAATTTTTGTAAAATTTTTCCGGTAAAATATCCTTTAAATCAATTTCTTTTATGACTTCCCCAGTTTGACGATCAATTTCAATCATTGTATCTTCCATGTATTTAGTATCATCATTTATTGTTAAAAGTAAGTTTCCTGAGGGTAATTCTATTGCATCATGATGAATTGCGGACTTGGAGGAAGAACCTGATTGTTCACTTTCAGCTTCTGTGGTCATTGAATACGCATGATATATTTTCCCTAAATAATCAGTTTCTAAAAGCAGTGAATATGTATCATCCGCATTGTCATACTTTGTTAAATACAATAAATGTCCATTTTCAAGTTCTTTAAAAACATGACTATTGTATTTTGTCGAATACCAGCGTACATCACCATTTGAATCTACACCATAGGCATATTTAGTACTTGGTGTTATAAAAGTTAGTTGATTACCCGTTTGTTCCATTTGTGTAGTATCACTCGTGGTGACATCTATTTTTGGCATCTCGTCAGGTAGCTTATTCGTTTGGATTGTAATAGTTTTTTCCGTTTTTTTCCCGGTTTGTGTTACAGCCGTGATTTTCACTTGATTTGCCTTATTCGGATAAAGCCCTAAAACAGCTATTTCATGTTGAGTCGTATAGTCTGAATTGACCTCTGACTGAATAGTAGTGGCAGCATTTTCCCCTTCCACCTCCACAGTTATTTTCATTTTTTCCTCTGTATTAAAAAGAAGCATAGCTGTTAGCGGGCTTGTTCCATATGGATTTAACTTTATAAAGGGATTTTCCAGTGTACTACCTTCACTATCTTTTTTTAGCTGTTTTTCTATTTTTGTTTGTTCATCAACAAGCTCTGTATCTAGCATATAGTAATTTTGCTTAGAAGTTTCTGATTTATTCTGGTAGAAAAAGTAGCCAAGTCCAGTAGCGAGAAAAAGCACTAGAATGAAACCTGTGATGCATATAATTTTTGGGATTTTTCGTTTTAATTTAATTGACATAAGGAAACTCCTTTCACATTACAGCCTAGTTTAACAAGAAAGTTTGAAAAAACTATGAACGTAATGCGAAAAAAGTATATTATTTTTCCTTACTTGTAAAACCGGATTTACCTTTATTATTGAATTTCTATTTGGCGTTTTTTAATGGCTAATACAATTACTCCTGAAATTACTAAAGTTGCCGCTAAGAATAAGAAGGCAGATTGATAAGAATTGGTAGCATCAACTAAATCGCCAATAATCATTGGTGCAAAAAAGCCACCTAAGACTCCACCAGAATTAATTGCCGCATATTTTGTTGCGATATGACTTTGTTTAAATAATTTGTGTGGTAACCCCATCAATGTTGTAAAGGCCATAATTAGGAAAATATTACATAAGCACAAACAAATAACAGAAAGTGCTAACTGATCAAATAAATACACTCCATAGACGGAAAATGCGCCTAACAAGCAGAAAATAAAAATCACTATTTTTTCTTTTCCTTCAAAAAAGCGACTAATAAAGTAACCACCAAGAATACCTGCAATTAAAATACAAATACCTGCTAAAGAACTAATATAACTAACTTGGCTAATGGCAAGACCTCTTGCTTCGTTCAAATATGAAGCTAGCCAACTTGTTAAGCCATAATTTGCCGCATTGATAAATAGAGAAGATAGTAGTAAAATCCAAAGCTGTTTATCTTTCAAAAGCTCAGAAAACGGTACTTTTATTTTTGTTTTTTGACTTTCTGCTTCTGTGTTGCTAGATTTTGGAACAACTGCTAAAATCAATAAACCAATTAATACTACCATGGCTCCCATGACATAATACGTGTTTCTCCATCCCATTGAGAGTAGCAAAGGTGCTATTAATAATGGACCAATAAATGCTGCAAATCCTGATGAAGCAAGCATCGCGGACTGAGCAAAGCCACGTTTATTTAACGGAATGTTTAGCGAGATATAGTTACTAATCGATGGCGGATATCCAGCATGACCTAGAGCCCCTGATAAAAAACGTACAACTACTAAAAAAAGTAAAGAGTAGCCGAATCCAAAGATTGCTAGGAAAAGCCCTACAATAATAATTGATATACCAAGTACTGGTCGCGCTCCAATCTTATTGTTTAAATACCCCATTGGAATTTGGAAAATCGTGTACCCCAAAAAGAATGCACTTAAAATTAGCCCTTTCTGACTAGGATCAAAACCTAAATCCTGAGAAACTGATACCAGAGAAATACCAATAGTATACTTATCAACATACACACTGGTGTAGCCTAAAAATAGCACAAGTAAAACCATTAGCGAACGTTTTTCCTTTACCTGATTCATTTGAGTTAACCCCTTTTGTATTTTGAATAGTTGCATGTTCCTAAAAATATTTTATTATAAAATCTTTTTAACTTTCCAGTAATTTTTTTAGTACACATAATTAATATAACTTATAACGCTTTCTTTTTAAAATAAAAGAAGAGCATAACCAGATTTTATTCTCTGATTATGCTCTTTTCAAAACTATCGTTAGTCTAAATGATAGTAATCTAATACTACTTCAGCGACAGATTTTGCAGCAACTAATAATGCATCTTCATCAATATCAAATTTTGGATGGTGATTAAAGTAGGCAGATTCTGTTGTTTTTGGTTTTGCGCCAATGTAGAAAAATACTCCTGGGATTTTTTCTAAATAATACGCGAAATCTTCTGAACCAGAAAGCATATCATATTCAGAAACAGCAGTTAAATATTCTCCGACACCTTTTTGCAAACCAGCTACCACTTGTTCTGTTACTTTTGGATCATTGTAAAGTGGTGGGTAATCATTTGTGTAAGTTAATTCTGTCGTCACACCAAACATTGCTTCAATACCAGCAACGATTCGGTGGATTTCTGCATCTATTTTATCCCGATTTTCTGTGTTCATATAGCGAACATCGCCTTCAAGCTCTACAGCATCTTTAATAACGTTAAAGCTTCCTTTTCCGTCAAAAGAACCAATCGTAACAACACCAGTATCAAATGGATTTAAGCGACGACTAATAATTGTTTGAACAGCCGTGACAAAATAAGCACTTGCTACAATTGCGTCATTTGCCATATGTGGGGAAGAACCGTGTCCGCCAACACCTTGAATCTTCAATTTAAAATAGGTGCGACCAGCCATGGAATACCCACTATGGTAAAGAACTTCGCCAGACTCTCCAAAAGGAAAGACATGAATGCCGAATATTTGATCTAGATCATCTAAAACACCTGATTCAACAACACTTTTTGCTCCGCCTGGTGGTGTTTCTTCTGCATGTTGATGTATGATTTTTATTGTTCCGGGAATGTCTTCTTTTAAGGAAATTAAGCAATCTGCCAAAACAAGTAAGTATGCTGTATGTCCATCATGTCCACAAGCATGCATAACTCCTTCATTTTTAGATTTAAACGGCAGACCCGTTTCTTCCGTTACTGGAAGCGCATCAAAATCAGCTCGTAATCCAATTGTTTTCCCTGGTTTTCCACCTTTGATGGTAACAACAATTGCATGACCATTTCCGACTTCCGTTGCAATTTCTACATCTTTCCCTTTGTAAAAATCTTGGATGTATTTTGCCGTTTCTGCTTCATGAAAAGATAGTTCTGGATTCTCATGTAAATGACGTCTAATTTGAATAATTTCATCTTTACGTTCATCAAGCATTTTCATTAATTGCGTACGCATACTACAGCCTCCTTATTCTTTTGCAGCTTTAAGTGGTGCCGTTTTTTTCGCTTTTGGTGTAGTGACAACAACAGAGATAAGAGATACTACACAGAAAGCCACGTTAGTTAATAGTCCAATCATTGCTGCTAAATTAACATCGCCTGCAATTGTAAGTACTCCATAAATTGTTGCTGAAATAGCTACGCCGAATGAACCACCTAGAGAACTAGCCATTTTGTAAATACCTGAAGCTACGCCAACTTTATCTTCTGGTGCGTTTGAGATTGCAGTATCTGTGGAAGGTGTTGCATACATACCCAAACCAACTCCAAATAATGCAAAACCGATAAATACTAATACTGTATAAAGAACACCTGGAATGAAAGTAAGTGCCATTAGCGCAATACCAACAGCTGTAATAGCAGAACCAAGAATCATTGGTTTACGAGCACCAACACGTTGTAATATTTTTTCACCGACACGAATCATACCTAATACGCAAACCAAGTAACCGATTGATAACATTCCAGATTGGAAAGCAGTAAAGCCACGACCAACTTGAACATATGTGTTAGCAACAACTAATGTTCCAGCTGCAGCATTTAATAAAAAGTTAGACAATGTTGCGCCTGTATAAGCTTTATTATTGAATAAAGAGAAATCAATAAAGCCATTTGCTTGGCGAAGTTCTACACGGAAGAAGATCCCAGCAGATAAAAGGAATACAACTAACATAATAATAGTTGTTGGGCTAGTCCAACCGAAACTAGAACCACGAGTAATAATAAGATTTAAACAAACCATTGCAATAACGAAAAGAACAAGTCCTAAAGAGTCAAATTTTGCTTTTGTTGTTTGAACAACTTTGCTTTCTGGTGTGCCTTTAATTAATAACATACCTAGAAGTGCGAATACGATAGAGAAGATAAAAATCCAACGCCATCCCATATAAGTAGCAATTGCGCCACCAGCAAACGAACAAATACCAGAGCCGCCCCATGATCCGATTGACCAATAGCTTAATGCTCTTTGTCTGTCTGCTCCGTCAAAATAAGTTTTCATAAGTGCTAATGTTGCAGGCATAATACATGCAGCAGAAAGCCCTTGAATAATACGACCAATAATTAATAATGTTGCACCTTGTGTAATAACAAGTAGTAGTGAACCGATAATACTAAGAATAAGACCGATATATGTTAATTTCATACGACCAAATTTATCCGCTAATCCACCAGCTACTACGATGAAAATACCGGAAAATAGTGCAGTTAAACTAATAGCGACACTGAGTAAACTTGATGAAATTCCAAGATCATCTTGAACTGCTGGTACGATATTAACCATTGATTGTGCAAACAGCCAAAATGTAATAACACCAAATACAATCCCCACGATAAGTTTATTTGTACCTTTATATTCTGTTGTTGCCATTATTTATTCTCTCCTTTTAGGTAATCTAAGACACAAGCACCCATTGCTTTTGAGGCAATTAGTAATGCATCTTCATTAATGTCGAATTTTGGATGATGATGCGGGTAGGCATGGCCATCTGCTGGCATAGCTCCAACATAGAAAAATACGCTTGGACGTTCTTGGGCATAATAAGCAAAGTCTTCGGATGGTGGTTGTGGTTCACAACGAACGATATCAGTTACTTCTGGAATTGCTGCATCTTTTAGTGATTCAACAACAAATTCAGTTAAAGCGACATCATTGTTTAATACTGGATAATCATTTTTGTATTCCAGTTCACAAGTAACACCAAACATTGCTTCAAGTCCGCTAGCAATACGTTTTACTTCTTTTTCGATTGTATTACGTGTTTCTTCTGACATAGAGCGAACATCGCCTTCAAGTTCAACAGCATCTTTAATTACATTAAAACTACCTTTTCCATCAAAAGAACCGATTGTAATAGAACCTACATCAAATGGATTTAAGCGACGACTAATAATTGTTTGAACAGCTACAACAAATTCACTTGCTGCTACAATCGCATCGTTAGCTAAATGTGGTGAAGAACCATGTCCGCCTTGTCCTTGAACTTTTAATTTAAAGTAAGAACGACCTGTTTGAATAGCTCCTTCACGATAATATACTTCCCCAGTTTTCATTGTGGACATAACGTGAATTCCAAGTACATTATCAACGCCATCAAGCGCTCCATCACCAATCATTTGAATTGCGCCACCTGGAGGAGTTTCTTCTGCATGTTGGTGCAAAATAACAATTTTCCCTGTTAGCTCATCTTTCATTTCAATCAGTGTTTCTCCTAAAATTAGCATATAAGCTGTATGTCCATCATGACCACAAGCATGCATCACACCTGGATTTTGTGAAGCAAAAGGTAATCCAGTTTCTTCTTGAATTGGCAAAGCATCAAAGTCAGCACGAATGGCAAGTGTTTTACCTGGTTTTCCTGAATCAATTGTTACAACAACACCATTGCCACCTACATGAGTGCGAACATCACAGTCCATATCTTTATAAAAATCGGCAACATATTTTGCTGTATCTTCCTCTTGGAAAGAAAGTTCAGGATGTTCATGTAAATAACGACGAATTTCGATCATGCGATTTTGTTTTTCATCTAATTTTTGGAATAATTTTTCTTTCAATGTCTAAACCTCCATTTAATATACTCGCGCTGGCCAGAACACGAGTATTTATCGTTGCATACTTATTATAAGAAAAAAACGGCTAAAAGAAGTTTGTTTTTTTGCTTACTTTTGGCTTGATTATTTTTTCTTTTTTATTTCCATTAACGGGATGTCAAAAATTCGGTGCTTAGGGTATAAAAAAAGTTCAACTCAATTGAGCTGAACTTTTATATCGTATGTCTAAATTCGTAAAAATGAATCGCATTAATATCTAGATACGCATAAAATGACCAATCTTCTGTAATAGTTTCATCACTTACTGTTAAAGTGGGTTGAGAGGCATCTACTATATAGTCCAAAATCTCTTTATCCAGGCCATGTTTACTATTTAGCTGCCAATATTTGGAGTATAGCGCACCATTATCACGGTCAAATTGCCATTTACGTACTTGGTATTCACCTGCTTCTAGTCCCTGCATTCGAATATGAACTTCTTTGCGCTCTTCTTTTAAAAATTTCTCTTCTACCGCATAACGCGGATTAATCGTTGCGCTATTCATTAAAATAAGCTGATAACCATCTTCATGTTTCGTAATAATATAATCTTCCCCTTCAGCAACAACTAACCCTTTCAGACGTTTTAAAAATTTAACTGCATAAAACGCCGGGCGCTTCCCATTGAAGAAGTGAAACATTTCCAGTCCATCAAGGCTGATATTTAACTGACTATCATCCCCTTCATGCAGTTCGGTATTTATCCAAAATCCCAGTGCACTAACTTCTGGTGCCAAATCTAACATTGTTTTTAATACTAATGCTCCGCGGAAAAAAGTTCCATTTGTATGTCTGGTATTCCCAGTAAGTGTGTTCCAATTAATTAACATCATTGGCTTATTTATATGATGATGTTTTAAAAATGCTTTAAGTTTTAGTGTTTTAGCCAAACAATAATCTTCAGAAATCAAAAAGGATTTAATATCTTCATTTGAAAAATCTACTGCTTCATTTTGATTAGCATTAAAAGAAATAAAATCAATTTGATCTGGAAAATCTAAAAACCATTTGTGCTGACTTGGAACCGCATTTTTAGATAAAGAAAATGGTACAAAATTACCCACTTGAATTGCTGGAAGTATCGATTTGATTGTTTCTTGTACTTTTATATAAAGCCGCTTTAAATCTTCTTTTTTAGCTGAGGTATATTTGGGTTCAAAAAACATAAAATGCCATTTTGAAACAAACTCTCTACCAAACATTTGAATGGAATGTCTTAAAAAATGGTCCAAACGCTGAAAGACATTTTGCTCATCTCTTGAAATATCTTGATACTCTAAACGAATAAATAATTGAAGATTTTGCTGCTTTAAGAAGGTAAGTGCTAAATCAGCTTTTGCATATGGTGAGGAAGTCGGAACTAATTCATCTGTTTCCGCTTCTGGCAAAAAAGTAGAACCGCCAAATAAGTGCCTAACTCCGATATAATTAACGCCAAGTTCATCACGAGTGGTAATAATTTGCTTTTGCACTTCTTCTTTTAATACTTCTTTTAGTTCACCTATAGTTAAAATATGAATATTATTGGATAAATTACGAGGTGTGTTATGCGTCACATTAATCGTTTTTTTCTCAAATGGCGCCTCGTTCAATGCAACCCCAGGCTCCATTTCTTGATAAAGACTTGCCAATTTAATTAACATTTCTGATGTTGGCTTTATTTGTTCCATACTACTGCTAATTTGTGTTTCTGCTTGCTCTTCTGTTTGCTTATAATCCGAATGATGCTTTGCTCTATATTCACTCGGCGTTATATTAAAATGGAATTTAAACACTTCCGAAAAATGTTTCTGACTCGAAAAACCATTTTTCAGGGCAATTTCCGTTATATTTTCTGTTGAATACATTAAGCTCTGCAATGCGTGTTTCAATCTAACTTCTGTTAAGTATTGCAAAAAACCAAGTCCAGTAGTCTTTTTAAAATACCGAGATAAATAAGCTTCACTTAAAAATTCTTTTTGAGCAAATTCTCTAAGTGACAACGCCTCATCAAAATGTTCCTCTACTTCCCTAATCATTCGAGAGATACGTTTATCATTGACTTCTTTTCGAGTAGAAGACGGAATTTCTTTTTTAAAAAACCGTGTCAATAGCAATAAAATTTGGAACAAAGCAGTTTGTGCCTCAAGTTTACTAGAATGGTTTTTTGTCACGGAGGTAATTAGAAGCTCGCTAACTGATTTTCGTAAAGACCCAACAACCCGTTCTCTTCCGGGATCACTATCCTTGGAGAAGAATTTAAAGGAATGTTGGAAATAATCTTCATAATAATTAGCAAAAAATGTGTCGGTAATTGTTAAGTTAATAATTAAATTAGTCGTATCACCTTGAATAGTATAAAATGTGTTACGATCTAAAACTAAGATGTCGCCTTCTTCCAAATCAAACTTTTCTTCGGCGATCTTAATGGTTATTTTTCCAGAAAAAGCAAAAATAATTTTCGTTCCTAGTGAAATATCTGAAGTTGGTTTTTTAACACGTTCAATGCCAATGGTATAGTCTTTTAAGTGAGGCACTCTCATTCACTCCTTTGTATAGCATGTCCGAATTATTTAGTTAGCATTATTTCTTTAAAAATGCACCTTTTCCGAAAAACTCAATGACTTGAGGCATTACTTGATATAAGCGTGTGGCAATATTCATTACGAACGGCAAGTTAATTTCTCGACGTTTTGTTCCCATAATTTGCACTGTTTTGCGTGCTACTTTTTCAGGTTTTAATACGAGTTTTCCTACCGTTTCTAAATAGTTACCCGATTTATCCGCAACATCAAAAAAATTCGTCGCGATTGGTCCCGGGTTGATTGTTGTAACGTTGATTTTATGAGGGCTCAATTCTAAACGAAGTGCATTGGAGAATCCTAAAACTGCATATTTTGTTGCTGAATAAACGGTTGATTTTGGTGTTGCAATTTTAGCAGCTTGAGACGCAATATTAATAATATGCCCAGACTTACGCGCTTGCATTTTTGGCAAAAGTAATTGCGTTAATTGAATTAATCCAAGAACATTTGTGTCAAACATTTTTTCAACTGTTTCAAATGGAATATCTACTGCATTTTCAAATAAACCAAATCCCGCACAGTTTACTAGCACATCCACATTATAAGCTTGATTTACTTTTTCACTTACTTGTTTTATTTGTTCAAAATCGGTCATATCTAACGTAAAATATTCAGCATTAACTGCAAAATTCGTGGTAACTTCCTTTTGCAAATGGATTAATTTTTCTGTGCTTCTCGCTGTAATAATAACATTTGCTCCTGAAGCGGCAATTTGTCTTGTAATTTCTGCACCAAGTCCACTAGAAGCCCCTGTAATTAATACGGTTTTATTCTTTAAAAAAGCATTCATTTTATCACTCTCCTATTTGGAAAACAGCTAAGTCGTAGGCTATCTCCGTATTTTCAAAAACAGATTTTGCTTCTATTAATAGTGACTTGCTTGCTTCACGGTCATATCTGGAGCTAATATGAGTGAGAATTAATTTTTTAACGCCTGCTTTTTTTGCAAGTTCTGCTGCTTGAATAGTTGTAGAATGCATATATTCTGCGGCCATCTTCCCTTTATCGCCTTCAAATGTCGCCTCATGAACAAGTATATCAGCGTCTTTAGCTAAGGCTAATTCGTTTGCTGTTTCTCTTGTATCGCCAAAAATACTAATAATTTTCCCTTTTTGCGGTTCACCAATATAATTATTGCCATCAATTTCTCGTCCATCAGGCAGTGTGACTACTTCGCCATTTTTTAATTTTTGGAAAATCGGACCTGCTTCTACCCCATCAGCTTTTAATTTGGCTGCATTCAGAGCGCCTTGCTTATCTTTTTCAACAATACGGTAGCCAAAACTAGTCAGCCCATGATCTAATTCATCAGCAGTAATACAAAACATCTTATCTTCAAAAATAATTCCTGGCTCAATCTCTTCAAAAATAATTTTATATGTCAATCTTGTACCACTTAATTTTAGTGATGTTTCTACGTAAGCTTTAATTCCTACTGGTCCATAAATGGTTAAATCAGTATCGCCACCTTGAAATGAGCGACTGCTAAGTAAGCCTGGCAAACCAAAAATATGGTCACCATGCATATGAGTAATAAAGATACATTCTAATTTGCTTAATTTTATTTGGCTTCGTAAAATTTGATGTTGAGTCGCTTCCCCACAGTCAAATAACCAAATTGCATTTCGTTCATTTAGCATTGATAGTGCAATGGATGTGACGTTACGGCCTCGTGACGGTACGCCTGCTCCAGTTCCTAAAAAAACAAGTTCCATTTTCGTTCCAGTCCTTTCCCAGTTCGTGTCTTATTTTATCATATTCTTAAAGGAACAGGAAATAAACATTTTTCTAGTAAAACCCTTATAATTCAGAAATAACTGTCAAATTAAAAAAATAATCAGTTCAAACAGTTGCACAAATGCTTCTTTATAGATAAAATAGTATGGACTAATGAGGAAATTTAATAGCTCATTTATTAAAGGCCTTTTTTTATGGGGTTCTTTTTCAAACTAGGAGAATAGATTCTAGTAGCTAATTTTTGCCATTAAAGAGAACAAGAAAGAGGGTAAATGACGTATGACAGATGAGTTAGAACAAAAAGCATTGATTACTATTTTTGGCGGTACGGGAGATTTGGCAAATCGCAAACTTTACCCTTCGCTATATCATCTATTTAGTAAGGGCTCCCTAGGCGATAATTTTGCTGTCATTGGAACAGCTCGTCGTGAATGGAGTAATGAATTCTTCCGTGATAAAGTGAAAGAATCAATTAAAGACATTGATGGTTCTGAAAAAAATGCAGATGCTTTTGCTTCTCATTTCTACTATCAATCTCATGACGTTACTAATAAAGATTCCTACGTAAAACTTAAAGATTTATCGGATGAATTAGATGCAAAATATGAGCTAGATGGTAATCGTTTATTCTATCTTGCTATGGCGCCAAATTTCTTTGGAACAATTGCAAACCGTATCAAATCTGAGGGCTTTGTTGATACAAAAGGCTTCCATCGTTTAATCATCGAAAAACCATTTGGTCATGATTTAGCGAGTGCAGAAGAATTAAATAGTTCGCTTCGTCAAGCTTTTAATGAAGATGAAATTTATCGTATTGATCATTACTTGGGTAAAGAAATGATTCAAAATATCTCGGTCATTCGATTTGCTAATTCGATTATTGAGTCGCTATGGAATAATCGTTACATTGATAATATCCAAGTGAGTTTAACAGAAGTACTTGGTGTGGAAGATCGCGGTCGTTACTACGATGAAAGTGGCGCTCTTCGCGATATGGTTCAAAATCATATTCTTCAAATTGTCTCATTGTTAGCAATGGAACCACCAATTAACTTAACTACACGTGAAATTCGCCATGAAAAAGTACGTGCGCTTCGTTCATTACGTGTTTTTGAAGGGAAAGAAGTACATCAAAACTTTATCCGTGGTCAGTATGGTCCTGGTGAAGTAAATGGCAAAGAATTAAAAGGTTATCGTCAAGAAGATAATGTTGATCCACATTCGAATACCGAAACCTTTGTTGCTGCTAAACTTGAAATTGATAACTTCCGCTGGGCTGGCGTTCCATTTTATATTCGTACCGGAAAACGTCTTGCTAAAAAAACAACACAAATTGCGATTCAATTCAAAGATGTCCCGCTTAATTTATTTGGACAACAACAATCCCTCGGTGGAAATGTTCTTGTTATTCATATTCAACCTGATGAAGGTATTACACTTCACTTAAATGTAAAAGAACCTGGTCAAGGAATGGTGACTATGCCTGTGAATTTAAATTATATTCACTCTTCGCCGGACGGTATGAATACACCAGAAGCATACGAAAAGCTCATTTTAGATTGTTTACGCGGAGACGCTACATACTTCTCTCATTGGGATGAAGTTTCACTATCTTGGAACTTTATTGACCGTGTAGCAGATGTTTGGACAAATACAAAAGATCATTTCCCTAACTATAAATCCGGCTCATTTGGACCAAAAGAAGCAGATGACTTGATTCAACGTGACGGATTTCAGTGGTTCCCAATTGATTAATTTAAAAACCAGAAATAGGACTAATTCTCCTACTTCTGGTTTTTTTGTATGCTTGCAAAAGCCCTTTAACATGTTAGAATAGAGTTAATCAACTAGTTAAAGGAGCTCATATAATGGCTGAAAATATTGATGATTATTTAGAAAAAGGCATGTATGGGGCAAAAGAAATCAATCCAGCTGAGAAGAAAAAGTATTTGGGAACATTTCGTGAACGCGTATTAGTTGCACTTACGAAAGAAGAAGTTTTATCGCAACAATTGCTTCCTGAACTAGAAAAAGCAATACTTGAAACTCCCGATTCCAAACTTCTCTTAAATGGATTATTACATTATAATTCCATGCGACCATACATTAAACTTGCAGAAAAATGCCAACATGAATTTTCTATTGTTAGCCGTTTAGAGGGCGAAACAGAGATTTATCTTGTTCTTGCTTGCCAAAAAGAAGTTAACAAAGAAGATATTCATTTATATAAAGAAGAATCCCCAGTGGAAACCGAAGAAGAACCTCTTTCGCTCCTTGAAAAAGTGCGGAAGTTATTCAATTAAGTTTCTCGCTTATTTATTTAGGAGGTTAATTTATGCTACATGTTATTACACTGTCACTTGCCATATTGATGTCTTTACAAACGATTTATTTCTTTATTCGTAAAAACATCAACATGGGCGTAATGTTCTTGCTTATCACTGCTGCACTTCTTTTACTTAGTACTATTTAATGGAATTCCTGTCTCCACTGCTTGTTTTAACTTTTGCTGCATTATTCCAATTCCTGTTGAACCCGAAAGTGGGAACTCAAAAACTTGCTTATTATCCGTAATCGCTGCTAATAACCCTCTGAACTTTTCCCCGCCCAACATTGGGATTTGTTCAGTAGGGTCTATTTGTAGTCCTTGCCACATCTTCCTTAGATCTGCTAGCTGTATAGTATCCTGACCCACACCTCTACTTGTAAAACGGACATCGTAAGTTTCCTGAACCATATCTGTCGGTCTAAGAAAACCATATTTAGGAGATAGAATTAAATAGTTTTCTGCAAATTTTTCCGCATATGCTTTACTTAAACGATGAAATGTTCCCGTATACGCTTCGCTAGCTTTAACGGCTCCGATATTTGGAAATTTATCCCATATTTTTGGTTTACCTGACGCAATTATTATTAGCTCTTGCTTATTGGAAATTCCCATGTCATCACTCTTCCTTGTCGCTCAAAAACATCCTTTTCTTCTATATGTATTAATTGATTGTGTTTTAGTACTCGAATAGAAGCTTCGTTGTTATCATAGCAACGTGCAAAAATACGGTGAATTACTGGCTGTTTTTCTAACCATGTAATCATTCCAATTAATGCTTCTTTCATATAACCTTTATTTTGGTAATCTGGTACAATACTGTAGCCAATTTCAATTTCCCCAGTTTCATCAGGAGTTCCTTGACCACCAATTTCTCCGATAATTTTATTTTCTTCTTTAAGTACAACAAGTCTCGTCCATTTAATCATTCGATCGTCTTTTTTTACATTTTCTAAAACATATGGCAGGTAAAAAAAGAATTCAATTCCTGGCCAGTCTTTGGAAACATGGTAACCACTTGCCTTTTCTAAATTTTCCGTCCCTTTAATCGTTGCTTGAATCATCTCGAGTGTATAATTAATCAATATTAGTCTTTCTGTCTCTATAATGTCCACCACTAAACCCGGCTTTCCTACTAATTTATTACTTTCAATTTAGCAGAATTATGTATGTTTGCGCAACTATTGTGTCATTTATTATTTAAAAATTAAAAATAAAACTATTCTGACTATATGATTGACCTTTATTTTTTGAATGCGCTTCCATTTAAGTTATACTTTAAATATAAGACCAGGTACTAATTTCACTTCCAAGTTTAAGTTGCTTGAATTGTGCAAACTAACGGAAAACTTTCAAAATAACAATTGACAATCGCTTACCAACCGTTTATATTTAGTAATAACATAACATTTCTTGATATTCATTGTTTTCAAAAATGTGCGACTAATCGAAAATCTAAAACCATTTAATGAAGGGGATAATGACTTATGAAAACGACTAAATCTGTCATTACAATTTTATTACTCTAGAAGGGCTTTGAACACTGTAGCAATTTACAGTAGTTTGAGTCCTGTTTACATTAAATGGGATTCTTGCAAAGCATCCCATTGTTTTCATCATTGGGATGCTTTTTCTTTAGCCAGATTTCGAATTCTCAAGCAAAAAACAGCTATCAAGTGAGCAATTACTATCTACTATACTTTAATGCCACGCTATTTTGTGAATTCTAAAAATTCAGCGTCGGCAAATAATTCTTAATTAGAAATGGGGTAAAGTCATATGCGTAGTGACAAAATAAAAAAAGGTGTCGACCAAGCACCAGCAAGAAGTTTGCTGCATGCTACAGGTCAAATTAAAAGTCCAGGTGATATGGATAAACCATTTATCGCGATTTGTAATTCTTATATTGATATTGTTCCTGGCCATGTTCACTTGCGAGAGCTTGCTGATGTCGCGAAGGAAGCAATTAGAGAAGCTGGCGGTATCCCGTTTGAATTTAATACGATTGGTGTAGACGATGGTATTGCAATGGGACATATTGGAATGCGTTACTCCCTACCCTCTCGTGAAGTTATTGCAGATGCAGCTGAAACAGTAATTAATGCGCACTGGTTTGATGGTGTCTTTTATATTCCAAACTGCGACAAAATTACTCCTGGTATGCTGCTTGCTTCGGTTCGTACTAACGTTCCTGCCATTTTCTGTTCAGGTGGTCCAATGAAAGCTGGATTATCTGCTCATGGGAAAGCCTTAACACTTTCTTCTGTTTTTGAAGCAGTTGGCGCATTTAAAGATGGTAGCATGTCTCAAGAAGATTTTCTGGATATGGAAGCAAATGCCTGTCCAACATGTGGATCATGTGCTGGAATGTTTACAGCTAACTCAATGAACTGTTTAATGGAAATTCTTGGAATGGCGGTTCCTGGAAACGGTACTACACTTGCTGTTTCTGATGCTCGTCGCGATCTTATTCGACAATCCGCTTTCCACTTAATGGATTTAGTAAAAAAAGATATTCGACCTCGTGACATCATAACAAAAGATGCGATTGACGATGCTTTTGCACTAGATATGGCAATGGGCGGATCTACCAATACTGTTTTACATACACTCGCACTTGCAAATGAAGCCGGTATTGAAGACTATGATTTGGAACGGATCAATGATATTGCTAAGCGTGTTCCTTATCTTTCTAAAATTGCCCCTTCTTCTTCTTACTCTATGCATGATGTTCATGAAGCTGGTGGTGTTTCCGCTATTGTCAAAGAACTTGTTGACCTAGGTGGAGCAATCCATCCCGACCGAATCACAGTTACCGGAAAAACCATTCGTGAAAACGTAGCAGATGCAAAAATTAATAATACCGATGTCATTCACCCAAAAGAAAATCCGTATAGTCCTGTTGGTGGACTTTCGATGTTATTTGGAAATATCGCACCCAAAGGAGCCGCGATTAAAGTTGGTGGTGTTGATCCTTCTGTTAAAGTTTTTAAAGGAGAGGCTATCTGTTTTAGTTCCCATGATGAAGCGGTAGAAGCAATTGATAATCATACTGTACGTGAAGGACATGTTGTTGTTATTCGTTATGAAGGTCCTAAAGGCGGTCCTGGAATGCCAGAAATGCTTGCACCAACGAGTAGTATTGTTGGGCGTGGTCTTGGAAAAGATGTAGCGCTTATAACAGACGGTCGCTTTTCTGGAGCTACTCGCGGAATCGCAGTTGGTCATATTTCTCCTGAAGCAGCAGCGGGTGGTCCTATTGCACTTGTACATGATGGTGATATTATCACTATTGACTTACCAAACAGAACTTTAAACGTAGAAGTTTCTGATGAAGTTTTAGAAGCGAGAAGAAAAGAGTTACCTAAATTTAAAGCTAAAGTAAAAACTGGTTACCTTGCAAGATATACAGCATTAGTAACAAGCGCTCATACAGGTGGTATCTTGCAAATCCCAGAAGATTTAATCGACTAAAAAACGAGGTGATAAGCGTGATTGATACGACAAAGAACAATGAAAAAACAACAGAAAAGACTAGTAAAAGTGGCGCAGAACTATTAATTGATGCCTTAAAGAAGCAGCGTGTCGAAATGATTTTTGGTTATCCTGGTGGCGCGGTTTTGCCTCTATATGATGCCTTTTATGATTGCGATATTCCACATATTCTAACAAGACATGAACAAGGAGCCATCCATGCAGCTGAGGGATATGCTCGAGTAACTGGAAAGCCAGGCGTAGTTGTTGTTACTAGTGGTCCAGGTGCTACTAACGTTTTAACAGGGATTGCAGACGCGATGAGCGATTCGATTCCACTTGTTATTTTTACAGGTCAAGTTCATACTCCTGGAATTGGAAAAGACGCTTTTCAAGAAGCTGATATGATTGGTTTAACTATCCCTATTACTAAATACAATTATCAAGTACGTGATGTTCGTGATTTGCCAAAAATTGTTAATGAAGCTTTTCATATTGCTAATACTGGTCGTAAGGGTCCCGTGGTCGTTGATATTCCAAAAGATATGGGAATTATTCAAACCGATACAGTTTATCCGGACACAATTGATTTGCCGGGTTATCAACCAACGTATTCACCGAACCCACTTCAACTTGAAAAATTGATGCAAGCTTTATCTGCTGCGAATAAACCACTTATTTTAGCTGGAGCTGGCGTCAATCATTCCCGCGCAACAGCGGAACTTTTAGAATTTGCTGAACGCTATCAAATTCCAATTGTAAACACACTGCTCGGTCTTGGAAGTTTCCCACAAAATCATGATTTATTTTTAGGAATGGGTGGAATGCATGGCTCTTATGCAGCTAATATGGCATTAACCGACTGCGACTTGCTAATCAATTTTGGTTCAAGATTTGACGATCGTCTAGCTAGTGCACCTAAAGAGTTCGCACCTAAAGCAACTATCGCCCATATTGATATTGATCCAGCAGAAATCGGAAAAATCATTGAAACACAAATACCCATTGTGGCTGATATTAACGAAACCATTACGCAACTATTGCAAATGGAACTACCTGTTCATCCTGACACTTCTCATTGGTACAAATTAAATATGACACGTAAAAACCGCCATCCGTTTCATTTTGATAAAACGAAAAAAGCGGAGATTAAGCCGCAACGTGTGATTGAACTTATTGGCGAAATTACACAAGGTGAAGCGCTTGTTTCTACAGATGTTGGTCAACACCAAATGTGGGCTGCACAGTTCTATCCATTTCAATTTGACCATCAAATTATTACTAGTGGCGGTCTTGGAACAATGGGCTTTGGTTTTCCAGCAGCAGTTGGCGCACAGCTTGCTTTCCCAGAAAAAACAGTTGTAGCCATTGTTGGTGATGGTGGTTTTCAAATGACCAATCAAGAGCTAGCAATTTTAAATGATTATCAAATCAATGTAAAAACAGTCATTATCAATAACGGCTCGCTTGGGATGGTTCGGCAGTGGCAAGAAAAATTCCACGGTGAAAGATATTCCCACTCCATTTTCTCGAGCCAACCAGATTTTGTGAAACTTTCAGAAGCATACGGTGTCAAGGGAGTTCGGCTTACCAATCCAGAAACGCTAGAAAAAGATTTAAGAAAAGCTTTTTCTCATCCCGGTCCGATTGTCATTGATGTCCATGTTGCAAAAGACGAACTAGTACTTCCAATGGTTCCAAGCGGTAAACCAAATCACCAAATGGAAGGGGTGGAATAAATGCGCCGAATCATTACTGCTACAGTGAATAACTCTTCTGGCGTACTAAATCGTATCACTGGGGTTATCTCCAGACGCCAATATAATATTGATAGCATTTCTGTTGGCTGGACCGAAATCCCTAATGTATCTCGGATTACTATCGTTGTCCATGTAGATTCGCTATATGAAATCGAACAAGTAACGAAGCAATTAAATAAGCAAATTGATGTGCTAAAAGTGAGTGATATTACGGATGATGCGCATATCGAACGGGAACTTGCTTTAATTAAAATCAACTCCCCCGCCGCGCTTCGATCAGAACTAAATGCAGTGATTGAACCATTTAGAGCAACTGTAATTGATGTTGGAACAAAAAATGTCGTTATCCAAGTTACAGGTACAAGCGAGAAAATCGATGCTTTCGTCGATATTATACGCCCTTACGGAATTAAACAAATGGCGCGAACAGGTGTCACTGGTTTTACAAGAAGTGCAAAAAAAATGAATTAAGTTTGTACAAAGCATGCAAGTCAGGTGCTTTGCAATATAAAAAGAAATTAGTGGAGGTTAGGAAAATGACAAAAGTTTATTATGAAGATGCAGTGAAAAATAACGTGCTAGAAGGTAAAACAGTAGCAGTAATTGGATATGGCTCGCAAGGTCATGCCCACTCTCAAAATTTACGTGATAATGGGAACCAAGTAATTATTGGTATTCGTGAAGGGAAATCTGCAGAATCAGCTCGTAATGATGGTTTTGATGTCTATTCTGTTAGTGAAGCAGCTGAAAAAGCCGATGTTATTATGATACTTTTACCGGATGAAACGCAAGGCGATACGTATGAAAAAGAAATTAAACCACACTTAAAAGCTGGGAATGCACTAGTTTTTGCTCATGGTTTTAATATCCATTTTGACGTAATTAAGCCACCTAGTGATGTGGATGTTTTCCTTGTAGCTCCAAAAGGACCTGGACATCTTGTTCGTCGTACTTTTGTTGAAGGTGGTGCGGTCCCTTCTCTATTCGCTATTTACCAAGATGCAACTGGCAATGCACGTGACACTGCCCTTTCTTATGCAAAAGGAATTGGAGCTACTCGCGCTGGCGTTATCGAAACTACTTTCAAAGAAGAAACTGAAACGGATCTATTTGGTGAACAAGCTGTCCTTTGTGGCGGGGCAACTCATTTAATTCAAGCAGGATTTGAAACACTTGTAGAAGCCGGCTACCAACCAGAACTTGCTTATTTTGAAGTACTCCATGAAATGAAATTAATTGTTGATTTAATGTATGAAGGCGGCATGGAAAAAATGCGCTATTCCATTTCTAATACAGCAGAATATGGAGATTACGTTTCTGGTCCACGTGTCGTTACAGCAGATACTAAAAAAGCGATGAAAGAAGTACTTACGGACATTCAAAATGGAAACTTTGCTAAAGCTTTTATAGATGATAATAAAAATGGCTTTAAAGAGTTCCATAGAATGCGCGCGGAACAACAAGGTCATCAAATCGAAAAAGTCGGTGCTGAACTTCGTGAAATGATGCCATTTGTGAAACCACAACATTAATACTTAAGACGATTGCTAGGTAAGAATCCTTGCCTAGCAACCGTTTATTCCATTTCATTATGAGTTTAAGAAAGAAATATTTCTTTCCTAAACTGATACTGAAAGCAGGAAAAATCCAAGCTTCCCTATCTAATATAAAACAAGAGGTGAAATCGAATGAAGAAAATCCAGTTTTTTGATACAACACTACGAGATGGCGAACAAACCCCTGGAGTTAATTTTGACGTAAAGGAGAAAATCCAGATCGCCTTACAACTCGAAAAACTCGGGATTGATGTAATTGAAGCCGGCTTTCCGATTTCTTCTCCTGGAGATTTTGAATGTGTCAAGGCCATTGCAAATGCGATTAAACATTGTTCTGTAACAGGGCTAGCTCGCTGTGTGGAAGAAGATATCAACCGAGCTGAGGAAGCGCTTAAAGAGGCTGTTTCTCCGCAAATACATATCTTCTTAGCAACTAGCGATGTACACATGAAATTTAAATTAAAAATGAGTCGGGCGGAAGTTCTCGCTTCCATTAAACACCATGTTAGTTATGCAAAACAAAAATTTGATGTCGTACAATTTTCACCAGAAGATGCCACAAGAACCGATCGAGCTTTCCTTATTGAAGCTGTTCAAACGGCAATTGATGCAGGTGCAACTGTCATAAATATTCCAGACACAGTCGGCTATACAAATCCTACTGAGTTTGGTAAATTATTCCAAGACTTGCGCCGTGAAATCAAGCAATTTGATGAGGTTACATTTGCTTCCCACTGCCATGATGACCTTGGTATGGCTACCGCAAACGCACTTGCTGCAATTGAAAATGGGGCAACTCGCGTGGAAGGAACCATCAACGGTATTGGCGAACGTGCTGGAAATACTGCACTTGAAGAAGTAGCTGTTGCTCTCCATATTCGCAAAGATTTTTATCAAGCAGAGACGAACATCATTTTAAATCAATTTAAAAATGCGAGTGATTTGGTAAGCCGTTTGTCAGGCATGCCCGTTCCTCGTAACAAAGCGGTTATCGGTGGAAATGCTTATGCACATGAATCAGGCATTCACCAAGACGGTGTGCTAAAAAACCCTGATACGTATGAAATTATTACACCAGCGCTTGTTGGTGTAGATAAAAACTCACTACCACTTGGAAAACTTTCCGGCAAACATGCATTTAATACGCGTATGGAAGAAATGGGCTATGCGTTAAACGAACAAGAACAAAAAAATGCTTTTAAACGATTTAAACAACTTGCAGATGCAAAAAAAGAAGTCACCGAAGAAGATCTTCATGCGCTGATTCTTGGTCAGTCTTCTGAGTCCTCAAAAGATTTTGAACTAAAACATTTACAAGTTCAATATGTTACTGGTGGAGTCCAAGGAGCCATTGTCCGCATTGAAGAAAAAGATGGTGTTACTACAGAAGATGCTGCAACAGGCTCTGGTAGTATTGAAGCGATTTATAACACGATTAATCGTTTAATGAAGCAATCTGTGGAATTAACGGATTACCGTATTCAAGCAATCACTGCAGGCCAAGATGCTCAAGCAGAAGTTCATGTGGTTATAAAAGATACTAAAGGTTTAGAATTCCATGGTATCGGCATTGACTTTGATGTACTAACTGCAAGTGCCAAAGCTTATTTGCACGCCTCAGGGAAAAGTAAAATTGCGAGTAACCAAGCTGATTTTGAGGAGGTAAAATAACGTGGCTTATAAAATCACCTCCCTTGCTGGTGACGGTATTGGACCAGAAATTATGACAGCTGGCATAAAAGTCCTTGAAGCAATCGCCAAAAAATATCAGCATACATTTACAATAGAATCACATCCTTTTGGTGGTGCTGCAATTGATGTAGCTGGTGTTCCACTCCCCACCACAACATTAAAAGCTTGTCAAAATGCCGATGCTATTCTACTCGGCGCAATTGGTGGGCCTAAATGGGACAATGCTACAAAACGACCAGAAGATGGATTGCTGGCACTTCGAAAGGCTCTTGGTCTTTTCGCCAATATTCGCCCCATTCAAGTTCCAAGCTCAATAACACAGCTATCCCCTTTAAAAAAGGAAATTGTTGAAGGAACTGATTTTATTGTCGTTCGTGAATTAACTGGCGGTCTATACTTTGGCGAACCTAAACATTGGGATAATAATTCAGCAGTAGATTCGTTAACTTACACGAGAGCAGAGATAGAACGAATTATCGAAAAAGCTTTTACCATTGCTGCCACTCGGAATAAAAAAGTAACTTCAGTAGATAAAGCAAATGTTCTTGCTTCTAGTAAATTATGGCGTCAAATCGCGGAAGAAGTAGCAAGTAGACATCCAGACATCACTTTAGAGCATTTATATGTAGATGCTGCGGCGATGCTTCTTATTCAGCGCCCCACTTCATTTGATGTTATTGTGACAGAAAATTTATTTGGCGATATTTTAAGTGATGAAGCTTCTGTTATTACAGGTTCGCTTGGGATGCTCCCTTCCGCTAGTCATGCTGAGAACGGTCCTTCTTTATACGAACCAATTCACGGCTCGGCACCAGATATAGCTAACCAAAATATTGCTAATCCAATGTCGATGATTTCTTCCATTTCAATGATGCTTCGTCAATCTTTCGGCCTTTTTAAAGAAGCTGATGCAATTGATAAAGCAACTGCCACAACAATGGAAGCTGGATTTTTAACTGCTGATCTTGGAGGGAATACATCCACTACTGATTTTACAAGTGAAGTACTAAAACAAATTAAAGGAGGAGAATAAAATGGGGCAAACACTATTTGATAAACTTTGGAATCGCCATGTCATTTCTGGCAAAGAAGGTGAACCGCAATTATTATATGTTGATCTCCATTTAATTCATGAAGTTACTTCTCCTCAAGCTTTTGAAGGGCTTCGTATGGAAAACAGACCACTACGTAGACCCGATAAAACTTTTGCAACGATGGATCACAATGTGCCAACAGAAGATATTTTCAACATTCAAGATCTTGTGGCTAAAAAACAAATTGAAGCACTTCAAACAAACTGTGCAGAATTTGGTGTTACGTTAGCAGATATGGGAAGTGACCGTCAAGGAATCGTTCATATGGTTGGTCCAGAAACAGGACTTACGCAACCGGGAAAAGTGATTGTTTGTGGTGATTCACATACTGCAACTCATGGCGCTTTTGGAGCAATTGGTTTTGGGATTGGCTCTAGTGAAGTAGAGCATGTCTTTGCAACCCAAACAATTTGGCAGCAAAAGCCAAAATCTATGGGAATTGAAATTAACGGGAAATTGCCAAAAGGTGTCTATGCAAAAGATATTATTTTGCATTTAATTGCCACATATGGTGTTGCCTTTGGTACTGGATATGCGGTGGAATACTACGGCGAAACGATTCGTAATATGTCAATGGAAGAGCGAATGACCATTTGTAACATGGCAATTGAAGGTGGCGCAAAAATGGGAATGATGGCACCGGATGCTACTACGTTCGAATATGTTCGCGGTCGTGAATATGCCCCTACCGATATGGAAGCAGCCATTCAAGACTGGGAAACACTTGCGACTGATGAAGACGCTACCTATGATCTTCATATCGAAATGGATGCAAGCATTTTAGAGCCATATGTTACTTGGGGAACCAATCCGGAAATGGGCGTCCCTTTCTCAAAAGCATTTCCTGAAATCAAAGATATGAACTATGAACGTGCTTATGAATATATGGGACTAGCGCCTGGTCAAAAAGCTGAACAAATTGAACTTGGTTATGTTTTTATCGGTTCGTGTACCAATGCTCGCCTGTCTGATTTGGAAGAAGCAGCACGTATTGTTAAAGGAAACAAAGTCAAAAATAATATTCGTGCTCTAGTTGTTCCTGGTTCTCGACAAGTTCGTAATGCGGCAGAAGCAATTGGACTTGATAAAATATTTAAAGAAGCTGGTTTCGAGTGGCGTGAACCAGGTTGTTCAATGTGTCTCGGTATGAATCCCGATCAGGTTCCAAATGGTGTCCACTGCGCTTCGACCTCCAACCGAAACTTTGAAGGTAGACAAGGTAAAGGCGCACGTACACATCTAGTTTCCCCGGCAATGGCTGCTGCAGCGGCGATAAATGGGCACTTTATTGATATTCGTAAGGAGGCGGTTATAAGTGGAAGCAATTAAAGTTCATATTGGTAAAACAGTTGCACTAATGAATGATAATATTGATACGGATCAAATCATTCCTAAAAGTTTTTTAAAACGAATTGAGCGCACTGGTTTTGGAGAATTCCTCTTTGATAGTTGGCGCTATTTACCTAATCGTAAACCTAATCCAGATTTCCCATTAAATGCTCCAGACCGTCAAGAAGCGACTATTTTAATTACTGGTGAGAATTTTGGCTGCGGCTCTTCTCGGGAACATGCTGCATGGGCGTTACTAGATTACCGTTTCCGTGTGATTATCGCTGGAAGTTATAGTGATATTTTTTATATGAATTGCACGAAAAATGGTGTCCTCCCTATCGTTCTGCCAAAAGAAGCACGCGAAAAATTAGCGGAACTTTCAGCAGAAGAAAAACTAACAATCGACTTACCAAACCAACAAGTTATTAGTTCGGTTGGGACTTACCCGTTCGCAATAGATGCAACATGGAAAAATAAATTTATTAATGGATTAGATGATATTGCGATTACATTTGAATATATTGATGCCATTAAAGCATATGAACAAAAAGTCGATTCGATATAAGAAAAGGTTGTGAGGATGATGGAATTAGTTGATTTATTAGTAACAGAGAAAGATGTAGAAAAAGCTTATAACGTATTAAAATCTATCGTCAGACATACACCACTCGAATATGATTTTTATCTTTCTGAAAAATATCATTGCAATGTGTATTTAAAACGAGAGGATTTACAACGTGTTCGTTCCTTTAAATTAAGAGGTGCTTTTTATGCAATTTCAAGACTTCCAGCAGAAAAATTAGAACGTGGCGTAGTTTGTGCTAGTGCTGGAAATCATGCGCAAGGTGTGGCATATACATGTAAACGTATGACAGTTCCAGCAACCATCTTTATGCCTACAACTACTCCACAGCAAAAAGTATCACAAGTAAAATTTTTCGGTGGTAGTAATGTAGAAGTAGTTTTAATTGGTGACACATTTGATGCTTCTGCGGCAGCGGCCAAAGAATTTGCTATAGAACATGGGCAAGCTTTTATCCCGCCTTTTGATGATCCAGATATTATTGCTGGTCAAGGCTCTCTTGCTGTTGAAATGGTGGCAGATTTAAATAAAGCGCATGAACAGGCTGATTATGTATTTGCTGGAATTGGTGGTGGCGGATTAATTAGCGGTGTGGCAACTTACTTAAAAGCGAAAAGTCCTATCACGAAAATAATCGGTGTCGAACCAGATGGCGCACCTTCCATGACCGAAGCCTTAAAACAAAATCAAGTCGTAAAACTAAATAAAATCGACAAATTCGTTGATGGAGCTGCGGTCAAAGAAGTTGGTAATTTAACTTTTGAACATGCGAAAGTATTGGTAGATGAAGTAACAACTATTTCAGAAGGCGCTGTTTGTTCAACGATTTTAGATATGTATACGAAACAAGCAATCGTTGCCGAACCTGCTGGCGCTCTGTCGGTTGCTGCACTTGATACCTATCGCGAGGAAATCAAAGACAAAACAGTGGTCTGTGTTATTAGCGGTGGTAACAACGACATTAATCGAATGCAAGAAATAGAAGAACGTTCCTTGCTACATGAAGGTTTAAAACATTATTTTATCGTTAATTTCTCACAAAGACCTGGAGCATTAAAAGAATTTGTTAATGATGTGCTTGGTCCACACGATGATATTACCAAGTTTGAATATACAAAAAAAGTAAATCGTGGTAATGGTCCGGTTATTATTGGCGTACTTCTCCAAAATAAAAATGATTATGAGGGGTTGCTTGAACGAGTCGCCGCATTTGACCCTAGTTATATTCCTATTAATGACAATCAAACACTATATACACTTCTTGTGTAAAAGGGTTCCTACTTTTTAGTAGGAACTTTTTTATATTACAGTTTAACACGCTGTTATAGTTGAATTTTATTTTAAAAACCAGTTTAAAATCTTTTGTTTACGGTTATAAAGTAGTATAATAAAGTTATTAAAATAAAACTGTATTATTAAATTCGTTTTTTCATATATAACAATTCAAGGAGTGGCAATTATGGACGCAGTAAGAAAAAATCGATTATTTCAGCATTCAACTATGGCAGCACTAGTTGGCGGTCTATTTAGCGGAACAACTAGTTTTAAAGAATTATTACAGCATGGAGATCTTGGTATTGGAACACTTGATGAGTTTGACGGTGAACTAATTATTTTAGACGGAGAAGCTTTTCAAATTCGTTCTGATGGTCAAGCTTATAAAGTTAAGCCAGAAGACACAACACCTTATGCTAGTACTACTTTTTTTGACGCGGATACTTCTTTTAAAGTCATGGAGCCAACAACAAAACAAAGAGTGGAAGAACAAATCGCGGAATTAGTACAAGGGCCAAATGTTTTTTATGCGGTAAAAATGACTGGAAATTTCAAATTTGTTGATACACGTGTGGTTCCCAAACAACAACGACCTTATCCGCCATTAATAGAGGCAGTGAAAGAGCAGCCAACTTATCATTTTGAATATATTACTGGGACTATTGTTGGCTTTTGGACTCCTGCTTATATTAGTGGAATCGGCGTTTCTGGTTATCATGTGCATTTCATTGATGATTTGCGAAAAATTGGTGGTCATGTGTTTGATTATGAAATGCTTGAAGGAACGATAGAAGTTGCCCAACAAACAGAATTCGAACTACAATTACCACAAACGACCGAATTCCTTAGAAGTGATTTAAGTACACCAGATATGTTAGAGCAGATTGAAGCCGCGGAAAATTAATGTTATTAATCAAAAACCAGAAATTAGATTATTCCTCTAATTTCTGGTTTTTTGATTAATTATAGTTGAAATCTATTTTATTTTGCTGTTAAAGATAGATAATCATCTGTTAATGGCATATAACCTGTTTTATTTTGGTAAGTTACTTGATACCATACACCTATGTTAGTGTCCATATCAACTTTTACTTTAGCATTTGCTGGAACTACTTGACTGATACTACTATCCCAAGTTGCTTCACTTCTTAAATTTAATGCATTGATGGCATAGTATGTTTTTAAATTTAATGGCGTTGTCACTAAGTAGTTATCGTTTAAAATCATGTAGCCTGTTTTACCAGCATAAGTGACTTTATGCCAGCCATTTGTGCCAGCTTTTACATTGACTGTTACTTTTTCACCTTTTTCTACTTTTTGAGCTACATCGCTTTCCCATGTTGCTGCACTTCTTAGATTTAAGTTATCTTTCGCGTAATAAGTTTTTAATACCGCTGTTTCAGATAGATAATCACTAGTTAACGGCATATAACCTGTTTTATTTTGGTAGGTCACTTTGTACCATGCACCTGTATTGGTGTCCATTTCAACTTTTACTTGTGCGCCTTCTGGTACTGTTTGACTGACGCTACTATCCCAATTAGCGGCACTTCTTAGATTTAACGCATTGATGGCATAGTAAGTTTTCATATTTAATGGCGTTGTCACTAAATAGTTATCATTTAAAATCATGTAGCCTGTTTTACCAGCATAAGTGACTTTATGCCAACCGTTTGTACCAGCTTTTACATTGACTGTTACTTTTTCACCTTTTTGTACTTTTTGAGCTACATCGCTATCCCATGTTGCTGCACTTCTTAGATTTAAGTTATCTTTCGCGTAATAAGTTTTTAATACCGCTGT